>CAVKDD010000085.1:0-6127 GCA_963654845.1 Acutalibacteraceae bacterium
ATGATTTTTCTAGATTGCCACGACAATCTTACGATTGTCTCGCAATGACGTGAAATGTGTCAAACACTCTCCAATACCGTCATTACGAGCGTTAGCGAAGTAATCCAGAAATTTATTTTTCAATATTGAACACAAATTTTAAAGCCAAATGTAGGTCGGAATTGCTATTCCGACACTTTAATTTATGCCGTCGGCGTGGCAACGCCGACCTACTTTACAAAGTGCTTATAATCAGTCAGTGAGTACATTTAAGCCTATTGGCAAGTATGCCCAACCGACATTTTTGAATTGCTCTTTTAATACAATAAACAGGTAATAAATTTCTGACCTACAAGTGTTATGCAAATTTTTCAAATTTTATTTATTTTTATTATTAATCATCAACAAGGCTCGTTCGTAGGACGCCGAATTGTAGCCCTTTTCGAGGTATTCTGGATAATTCTTTTCAATATATTTATACGATTTTTTTATTCTATTTTTACCTGACGGATGGTCAGAAAAGAAATCAAAATAATTACCCGAAATTTTATTCAACATTGATATTGCCGCCAACGGATTATATCCCGCCTTCACCAAATAATCAATACTTGCCAAATCCGCTCTTGTCTCCTGCCCTCTTGATAATTTTTGGTCGGCAACCTTCCCGACCAGCACACCACCTGCAAGCACCGCACCCGATTTTGTCAATTTCGGAGTATCTGTAATTACACCAACTACAGTTGCAACTGCACCCGCAAGTCCTGCTGACGTCAAGACAGCATTTCTTGTCCCGCTTTTTAGCACATGGTTTTTCGTAACGTGTCCCATTTCATGCCCGATAACAAACGCCAATTCATCTTCGGTTTCCACATACTGCAACAAACCCATATTTACGGAAATCACATTATTAATATTTGTCGAAGCGTTCACCTCATTATCTTTTTTTACGACAAATTTCATATTTTTAGTTAAGTTGTTTGCCATTTGCAACTTTGTGCCAATCGTATTGATTTTATTGAAAGCATACTGTGAAGACCAATTTTTGCAATACGGATTAATATCAACGGAAACAGAACCCTGCAACACATTTGAGTCAATTTTCTTACTGACATTAGTCGAAGCTTTTGCAGTTGTCGCTTTTTGAGAGGCGGCAAAAGTACAAATCGGATTTAAAAACAAAAATCCGACAAGTACAACCGTTAAATATTTTTTGAATAAATTATTTATTTTCAATCAATTCACCCTTCAAATACCAAGTTTTAACGCCAACAATTTTTGCCATTACAAACTCGCCCGTCAAATCTTTATCATACGGAATATGAACGATTTTATTATTTCTAGTTCTTCCCGTAATTACATTTTGACCTTTGTGGTTTTCAAAATTCTCAATCAAGACTTCCATATCTCGACCCAAGAATTTTTGGTTTGATGCCAAGCAACATTTTCTGTTTTGTTCGTTCAATCTTGCCAAACGTTCAAATTTTGTATCTTCATCAATAAATTTATCTACCCATTTTGCAGCAACGGTTTTTTCACGAGGAGAATAAGCCGCCGTATTTGAATAATCTAGTCCGACTTCTTCCATTGCCGTCAAGGTATCCACAAATTGTTCTTCGGTTTCACCCGGAAAACCTGCAATAAAGTCACTTGTAATCGTCACATCAGGAACCATTTTTCTGATTTTTTCGGCAATTTTTATATAAGTTTCTCTATCATAACGGCGATTCATTTTCTTCAAAACTTCACTGTTACCTGACTGCATCGGGATATGGAAATATTCGCAAACCTTGTCCAACTCAACCGCAGTTTTGATTAAATCATCGGTAATATCTGTCGGATAAGAAGTAACAAAACGAATTCTGAATTTGCCCTCGATTGCGTTAACTTCTCTAAGCAAATCCGCAAGTCTGTATTCTCTATCTTTAAAATCTTTGCCGTAACTGTCAACATTTTGACCAAGCAAAGTAATTTCTTTAAATCCTGAATTTAGTGCATCTTTAACTTCTTTCAAAATAGTTTCGGGAAGTCTTGAACGTTCACGCCCTCTTGTATAAGGCACGATACAATATGTACAGAAATTGTTACAACCTTCCGTTATCGGAATCCAAGCATTCACGGATTTTACACGATTAATTTCAAATTTTACGGCTTCGGTATCCTCAGTAGCGTTAGTTTCTTCGCACATACAAACCTTTTCACCTTTTGAAATTTCTTTAATAATTTCAGGAAGTGCATATATTTTATGAGTTCCCAAAACGAAATCCACATAATTTGCACGGCTAAAAATTTGTTCCGCTTTTTGTTGTGCTACACAACCGCAAAAACCGATTTTCAATTCGGGACGTGATTTTTTCCACTTGCCCCAAGTTCCAATCAAACTGAACGCTTTGTCTTCACTAAGCTGTCTGATTGAACAGGTATTTACCATTAACAAATCCGCTTCTTTTGGCACTGTCGTTTCTTCGTAATCAAATTGAGCCAACATACCGAGCATTCTTTCGGTATCTGATTTATTCATTTGACAGCCCATTGTTTCTATATAAACTTTTTTCATCTTTTTTCCTTCTATTCTGCTATTTATATCTTATATAAAAAAAGAGAATTGTAAAATAAGCAAAATCTAAAAACATTAAACCTTTACAAAGAAAAAGGCAAGCCCGAAATCAGGTTTGCCTTTTCTTATATATAATTAATTATCTAATTAATCTTCTTTTTTTGCGAAAGAGTCGTTTGCTCTTGATTCGATTTCTTTCTTGATAATATCAATAAATTCATCTACGCCAAAAGTTCCGACTTGTCCGATTGCTCTTGCACGAACCGCTACAGAATTTGCTTCGATTTCCTTATCTCCGATTACACAAACGTAAGGAATTTTCTTATCTTGCAAACTTTCTCTGATTTTGTAGTTCATACTTTCTGAACGGTCATCAAGATTTACTCTAATTCCCGCATCACGCATTTTTCTGTAAACTTGTTCAGCAAAATCTGCGTGTTTTTCGTTAGAAATCGGAACAATATTTACTTGAGTAGGAGCAAGCCATGTTGGGAACGCACCTGCGTAATGTTCAATCAAGATACCGTGGAATCTTTCCATAGAACCGAAGATAACTCTGTGCAACATTAACGGAGTTTTCAACTGACCGTCTTTATCTTGATATTTGATATCAAATCTTGCAGGCAAGTTGAAGTCTAACTGAATTGTAGCACATTGCCAAGTTCTACCGATAGCATCCTTAATTTTGAAGTCAATTTTAGGACCGTAGAAAGCACCGTCACCTTCGTTGATATCGTATTTCATACCACGTCTGTCCATTGCTTCTTTCAAGCCTGCTTCCGCTTTGTTCCAGTTTTCAATATCACCGATGTAACTTTCAGGTCTTGTTGACAATTCAACTTCAAATTTCATCTTGAAGATATCTAAAGTATCAGCCACAAAGTCAATAATTCTGTTGATTTCGTCAACTAATTGTTCAGGAGTACAGAAAATGTGAGCATCATCTTGAGTAAAGCCTTGAACACGAGTCAAACCTGACAAAGCACCTGATTTTTCTTTACGGTAAACAGTACCGAGTTCAGCCATTCTCAACGGCAATGAACGGTAAGAATATCTGTTTGCTTGGTAAATCAAAATGTGGAACGGACAGTTCATAGGTTTCAAGATGAATTGTTCATCGCTATCCGCATCTTTTTGAATAAAGAACATATTTTCTCGATAGTGGTCAGCGTGACCTGAGATTTCCCAAAGTTTTGATTTTGCAATATGAGGAGTGTTTACGATTACATAACCGCGTTTTCTGTGTTCACTTCTCCAGTAATTTTCGATTTCTTCTCTGACTACTGCCAAATTCGGATGCCACAAAACAAGTCCGCCGCCCAATTCTTCTCTTGTTGAGAACAAATCAAGTTTTGTACCTAATTTTCTGTGGTCACGTTTTTCTGCTTCTTCCAAGAAGTGCAAATAATTTTGCAAATCTTCTTTTGACCAATATGCTGTTGCATAAATTCTTTGAAGCATTTTATTTTTTTCGTTACCTCTCCAATAAGCCCCTGCAACCTTTAACAATTTGATTGCATTTGCCTTGATATAAGACGTATTCGGAAGGTGAGGACCTGCACAAAGGTCATTAAACAAAGCATTTCCGTCTTTATCTTTTGTAATGTAAAGAGTAGGATTGTCGTTTTTGTGTTCTTCCAAAAGTTCTGCTTTGTAGATTTCGCCTTCTTCTTTGAATGCTTTAATTTGAGCGTCAACATCAGGAATTTCATATCTTTCAAACGTTAAATTTTGTTTGATAATTTCCTTCATTTTTTCTTCGATTTTTTCCAAATCTTCGTGAGTGAAGGCATGCCCGTCAGTCAAATCAAAATCATAATAAAAACCGTCAGCCGTAGCCGGACCAATCGCTAACTTTGCAGATGGGAACAGGCTTTGAACTGCTTGAGCCATGATGTGTGATGTTGAGTGTCTAAGAATAGACAAGGTTTCGTTGTTCTTTTCCATTTTCTTCTTTCTGTCCTTTTAAAGTTCGCAAATCTTTTCGAAAAATTCCGCTTCAGTCAATAACACTTGAAAGAATGATTTACCTCTTGAGGTGGACCCCTCTAACTACTAACACGAAAATTATATTACAAACCTGCAAAAAGTAAAAATATTTTGAAAAAATTATAAAGTTTTTAACCCGTAATTTTGCCCAAAACTACCCTTTTATTTGCCCCCGTGCAACAAGGTAAATTGTTAGGAAGCCCATAATATGTACAATACCCAAGCAAGGCAAACGCCATAACTTCCTTGAAATTATTTGAAATTCCGTAATCTTCACAAGTTTTCAAATCAATATGTTTTGGCAAATAGGTTCTCAACATTTTCATTAATGTTTTATTATATGCTCCTCCGCCACAAATCACAGCCTCATGTATTCCGACATTAGGAAAAACAAAACGCTCATAACTTTGAGCAATCGTTCTTGCGGTCAAAGCAGTAACAGTTGCGATAATATCCTTCGGATCTTGCGGAGCGTATTTTAAAGTATTTTCAATGTATTCCGGTGAAAAATACTCTCTTCCCGTTGATTTTGGAGGTTCAATAAAATAATATTCATCCTGCAACAGACATTCCAGCCAATTATCCGAAATGATACCGCTTGCTGCAATCTCACCGTCTTTATCGTAAATTTTGCCGAAATATTTACGGGTGCAATAATCAATCATAATATTGCCAAGTCCCGTATCAAAACCGAAAGTATCGTAATCTTGCGAAACCACCGTAACATTTGAAATTCCGCCGATATTTTGGATGGCAAAATTCTTTCCTTTATTTTTAAACCACATTTCATCCGCAAAACAAACCAAAGGAGCTCCCTGTCCGTTTTGTGCGATATCGGCTTCTCGGAAATTTGAAATGGTCATACATTTTGTTTCTTGAGAAATAACGGAACTTTCACCGATTTGTAACGTACTTTTCAAACTTATATTATCTATTTTTTCATCAAACGGATAATGATAAATGGTTTGCCCATGACTTGAAATAAAATCAGGTTTTCCAAACTCCGAAATAAGAACATTTGCAGCATCGGCAAAACATTTACCGATTACAAAATTCATTTGGCAAATATCTTTTATCGTTGCTTCCCCTCTAAATAATTGAAAAATTTTTGCTCTTACATGTTCGGGGTATTGATAATTTATACCTTGAATTAACTTAACGGTTTTATCGGGGAACACCTCACAATATCCCGCATCAATGCTGTCACAAGAAGTTCCTGACATCAAGGCAATAACTTTTTTAGGCTCTAACTCATCTATCATAATATTTTTATAATATAAAAAAGCCTGTTCTCTTTCAAGTACAGGCTAAAAAAGTTTACAACTATCCTTACAACTCTCTTCTAAAGCTTTGCTTTTCCCAAAACAAACTAGATATACACTAATTATTTTTTTATAAAATAAATATCCCTAACCATCCAGTCAACGACTGCCTCAATCATCTCTTTCCCTTTGGACTACTTCACCATCACCTCTGTTTCTACATCGTCCAACTTTTCTTACTATATCGTTATCTGTTATGTCGGCAGATAACCTATGTTAATCCTTCCTAAATCCGGTAGCCTTTTTCTAAATTCGGCTTTCCTTATGTAATCTACTCTAGACC
>CAVKDD010000086.1:0-6091 GCA_963654845.1 Acutalibacteraceae bacterium
CTTGATATAATTCCTTTATGGTATGGTATGGTATGGTGTGGCGGGGCGGAGCAATTCTTTTGTTTTAAAAGTTTTTATATAGAAGTAAGGGAAATCGATTTTTCATAATAGTTAAAAACAAAAAGTTAAGTTTATTAAGGAAAGGATTAATGTTATGGTTATTAAATTTAATACAGTAAAATGTGCTTGGAAAGCATTAGGAACTTCACTTAGAGGAGACGGGGCAGTAGCAGCAAAAGATATGTTGTGTAATAAAGTTGCTCCAAAGATAACAAAAAAAGTTCAACCGAAATTGTTCACAGTTAAAAAGGATCCTGTAATTGGCACACAAATTACAAATAATCTTACAGGAACCAGGTATTTGCAAAGACCTGCTTTGAAAGGTTCTAATGTCGAAATGGAAGGCTTAACAACTTTTCATAGGGCAGATGGTTCGTACGGCTCAATTTCAAATAGTCAATTTAATCAATTACTTGCTAATATGAAAGATACTAGTTGGAATCCGGTAATAAAGAGTGATAGAACAATAGGACAGGAATTGCGAATAAACAACCCAAATTTTGCTCTTGGTGCAGGTAGGTATTTTCGTCCAGCAAATGGTCCAGTGTCTAATTCGATTACGAGAATAACTCCACAGCATCATAATTCTGTAAATATGGCAGATTTTGATAATGCAATATTAAAATTACTTGGTTAAAATATCACAAAAGATTTGGGAAATGTGAAGCACCCACCAAAAACAGGACACTAAGCGTAGGCAAAAAAGAAGCAAGATGAACTTGAACTGAACCCTAAAAACCAGACGAAGTAAAAAGTCGGTTTTAGGGTTTTAGTTCATTAAAGTCCCGTATTTTTTATTTTCTGAACCTGTCTGACAAGTAACTCAGGATTGCTCCGCCGATTTCTTCGTTCGGGTCGAAGGCTTGGTTTGCGGGTTGATGTTCAAGTGAATTTTGTATAAGCATTTTCACTAACGGTCCAAACGCATCGGGAACTTGGGTTTTGCGATAAATTCCTGCCAAAAAAGTTTGAATATTAGGTGATTTAGTATTGTTAAATTTCGCAAAAACAGGATACATTTTATCTATTCCCTTTGTGCCGTTATCAAGCATTCTGTCCAAAATATATAGCGTTTCCGTTACTTGGGCTTCGTTTTCGGAGTGCGTCAAAATGTCTGTCAAATACGGCAGGGCATTTTCTTTTTGTTTAACAAAATAATCAACTTCATTTTTATCAAAAGTGCAATAATTTCTGCCGTTTTCGGGCAACTTGCAGGAAGTGCAAGCGTAATAGGGCTGTGCGTTTTGATATGGTAAAATTTGTTGAATCATAAATTTTGCTCCTAAAATTTTTATGAGTAAACAAACGGCGGCCCGTTTTTGATTTCAAACAAGACATTTTCCGCCATTGTTTTAAGTTCGTCTTTGCTGCGTTTTCCGCTATCGACCTGTTTATAAAATTCATCAACAAGCGGTTTTACGGCGGCATCTTTTTTGGATTTAAAGTTTCTCAATTCTGTTGATACAAGGCGTTTTTGGAGTGCAAGTTCGGTTTCTGCGTTGATTTTTTTGACTTGAACTTCTTTGAGTGCATCACCTGCAAGTTTTCCGCCATAGCAAACCGCCGTTAAACCTGTAATTCCCAAGAAAAGATGTCTGAATTGCGGGTTTGAGGTGTCCAGTAACCAGTTGTAGAAAAAGGCGAGATACTCATTGACAAAGGAGTTGAACGCAGGTTTTGGAATCCCGTCTCCCGCATAATTCGGATTGGCCTTTGTCGTTGAGGTTCGCATTTGGGTCAAAACATTGTTCAAAAATTCGTTTTTTTCCTCTTTGTTTTCCCAATTTAATTTTTTAATTTCTTTTTCGATAAAGTCTTCAACCCCGTCAGAGCCTTCTATTGAGCGGAACATTGCTTCCAAATTTCCTTTATCGATTTCTTTTGTTTTTTCAGTCGAAGATTCGACAATTTTTGAAATTGTGTCTTTTGCAATATTAAGTCCTTCTTTCAGGTGAGCTTTGCTTTTTGACAAGTTTTTCAAGGCTAAAAATCCCAAACCGACAATGCCCGCAAAAGTTCCAAGACCGAGCATAATGTTGCCGAGATTTTGCGAAATCGTTTTTTTCTCGTCTTTTTTATCTGAGGTAAACGGGATTGCGAATTTAGTTTTTCCGAAATTCGGTGCGGTTTCTTTTTGGTCATTTTTTAGGTATTTTTCAAAATCTGTTGAATATTTTGAAAGCATGCTTCTTATGATTTGCATTTTGCCTGAAAACGCTTCGGTTTCGACCGCAATAAGGTTTTCTTGCAAATTCTTTTGAATATTCGTATCTTTTCTTTTTACCCAAACTTCTTTATATCCGTCAAAGAAGGTTTGCCCCATAAACGCCATAGCCCCGAGCGTTAGCGTTCCGACACCTGCCAAAAAGGTCTTTTTGTTAGGGCTTTGCACCATTTGATACATAACCTGACTAAATTCGCTGTTGAGGTTGACGTTTCTTGTTAGTGGCGGAAGGCATTTTTCTTTTGCCAAATTTTTGCTGATTTTTGCACTGCGTTTTACAAATTCCGTTACAATGGCAAGCGAACTCATTACGCCAAGTGCAATTCCGCTTAGCGGGAGAAGTTTTTTGTCAACAATCTTTGAATCTTCGTACAAATCTTTTGGCAAGGGAACATTATCAGAAATTACAAAAGAATCTTTCGTTTCCGACAAATTCAAGTCTTGTAGGTTTTCGTTTTCTTTAACAAAACTGTTTACGACAACGCCTTCTTTTGTCGAAATATTTTTTTTGCGTTGAGAGTTAGTTAAGTTGCGGTGTTCTCGTATGTTTCCCGAATCATTCAGCGGATTCATGTACATCTTTTTCGTTATCCTTTTCTGTTTTGTGTTTTATATTTTTGTATAGTTTGTGTATGAAAGTTTTTAGTTCAAAAGTTCGTTTTTCTTCTTCAATTTTCTTTTCTTCGTCTTCGGTTTCCGTTGTTCCGAAAACAAAAAATTTGAACTTGAATTTCTTTTTTAAATTAGAGATAAAGTTTGCTAATTTTTCTTGAGTTGCTACCTCTATTTCGCCATATATTGCTGCGATTTTGTCTGAAATATCTACAAATTTTTGTGAAACATTTTGGAAAAAATTTCCCAAAATTACAGGCATGTTTTTGACAAAATTTAAGACATTTCCTGCGACATTTACTGCTAAAAATTTGATTGGAGTTGAGATAATTTTAGGAAAATTTTTGTCCATAAAGGCTGCAAAATTCATCAATCTTTGGTGAGTATTTGCGATATTTTTTTGAAAATCAATCAAAGCCTGTTCATGATTTTGTTGAGCAAGTTTGGCGGATTGCCTTGCGGCTTTTTGGGCTTTTAGCATTGCACCGATTGCCGCACATTGGTTGTAAGTCATTTCGCCGACATTACGGGGAATATCCCTTTTAGTGGTGGAGTTTCCGCCTGCCATTCCGTTACAAATCGGACACGCACCGAGTGGCATTCCGTGCGGGCAAGTTCCTGCCTTTGTGGCTTGCGGTCTTACCGGTGATGATTGTAATGTCATAAAAAAATCCTCTTTTTTATGAGAGGACACTGCAAAAATACCTGCCATCTCCAAATTGCTCGTGGAGATAGTTATTTTTGAGCATTCCGGCTATTACGGCTGCGGCTTCAGCTGGAGATATTCACTCCATTTCCTCTTTAAACGCATGGTAAATTAAGCATGCAAAGATGTCAAACTTTCACCCCTCAAAGATGTATAAATATTTACGAATTAAATTCCCGCATCAATTCATTTACCCATTTTATAAGTTGGGTGATTTCGTACGGTTTTGGCAAATACAAGTCAGCACCCGTGTTTAGGACTAATTCTTTGTCGTGGATAATTGAAGTTACGATAATTTTTGAATTTTTATAACGTTCTTCCTGTTTCAATTTGTAACACAGATTTAATCCGTTTTTCTTTTCCAAATCGCCCGCATCAACAATAATCAATGCAGGAATTTCATCGGTTTGCGGAATTGTGTATTCGTTGATAATTTCTGTCTTGTAACCCTGCAAATTCAAAATTGTGTTTAACAAAACACATAATGCCTCATCGGTTTCAAAAATCATAATTTTGTTATTGATTTCTGATTCCAAAACGGAATTTTCACCTGAAATTTTTGGGCGTTCAATCAAATAGTTTGAACGGGTCGGAACATCTGCCAAGTCGTGAATTTGAATTAATGTGTTCAAAACTTGTGTTGTGTCTTTGTATTTCGCAAATTCGTTTGTAATTACACTGATTGTTGAGTGAACAAAGTTTGCACGTTTGCCTGCGTATTCATCCCCTTGCAAAATCATATAACCTCTGTCAAGGTCGTGTTCTGCATAGAATTTCTCGGCAACCGAGTCAAACGCAAAGATTAAAAATCTTGCTAAACGTTCGGCTTTTATTGTGTCTGTTATTACGACAAAAATATTTTCGGAAATTTCCCCCAGATAATCGTGTTCGTTTAGAGATGCCTGAATAATTGCCGCATAAGTTTGAAGTAATTTGTCTGAAGCAAGCGTGGTGTAGGCTTGTTTGTAACTCTCAAAATTCTCAATACTTATGTATAAAATCGCCCATTCGCTGTTGTCTGAAAGTTTCCTTTTTATTGCTCGAAGAGAGTAATTTTTGTTTGGCAAAAGGTGCTTGGTGTCAAGGTTTGATTCAAATTCTCGTCTTAAGTGTGCGGTCATTCTTACCTTAAATTCATCAGCGTTGACCGGTTCTGAAAGAAAATCGTCCGCTCCGCTTTCCAAAACCTTGATTCTATCCGAAAAATCCGCAGATTTTGACATTGCAACGATAATCGGTCGCATATTGTAGGTTAATGCTCGAACTTGTTTGCAAAAATCTGACAAATCATCGTCAAAACTGTCTGAAATGATGATTAAATCAGGCTCTTGGTCTTGAATGATTTTTAGTGCCGTAATCAAATCTTTTGAAATTATCACCTTGTTTGTCGGCAATTCCAACAATTTTTTGTACTTTGTCGAAAGTTCAAGTCTTCTGTCAATGATTAAAGTTACTGATTGCATTTCAACCTCGCTTGTTCTTCTATCATAACAATCGGAAGTAGCACGGTAAATGTAATTTCGCTTAATTCTGCATTGTCTTTTTTCGGCACGGAATTTACCGAGATTTTTCCGTGCATTTTTTCAACAAGATTTTTTGTAATGTACAAGCCGAGCCCGCTACCTTGAACCCGTCTTGTTAAAGGATTGTCAATTCTTGAAAACTTTGTGAAAATGTTATCATAATCGGCTTCTTCAAGTTTTAATCCTGTGTTTGAAACTTTTATGTAAATATTATCGTTGTCAATCCCCGTTGATATCACGGTTTTGTTGTCGCCGTAAGAATATTTTGCACTGTTTTCAATTAAATTTGTCATAATTTGTTGGAATTTATCCTTGTCCGCAAAAATACACGGCAAATCTTTTCGATAATTGAACTCGAATTTTTGGTTCGGGTATTGGTTTTTGACAATCGAAATAATTTGTTCGATAGGAGCTTTTATATTAACCTCGCTCATCACCATTTTTTGCGAAGAGGATTGAATACGAGTGACCGAAAGCATATTTTCAACAAGATGAATGAGCCTGTTTGATTGCTCTTCCATAATTTTTATAAATCTTTTTTTGCTGTCATCATCGAGTTTGTCCCACGAAGCCAACAAGGTTTGCGAGAACCCTCGAATAGAGGTCAACGGCGTTCTCAGTTCGTGGCTGACAGTTGATATAAAATCTTCGTATTTCTTTTCAATCTCGTCCATAATTTTATTATACCATGTGATTTGGTGTGGTGTAATATTTTAATTTGTATTTGCTAAGTTTTCAGAAGGATAAAAGGTGGGAACCGCTCCGCTTTTCCCACCCTACAAAGACTTGGTAGGCACTAAGTTTTCAGAAGGACGAACCACTTGGAAAGCCCACCAAATTGTCATTCCGGCCGCCGAGCCGGAATCCGTTTTTCTTCATAAACTTAACAATATTACAAAATGTAAAAATGAGTTTAAAAGGTCTGAAACCCTTGATATAATTCCTTTATGGTATGGTATGGTATGG
>CAVKDD010000087.1:0-6056 GCA_963654845.1 Acutalibacteraceae bacterium
TGCCATTCTCTAAAGGTTATACGTTTAACTTTAAATCCGCAACGTTCCAAAATCGCTTGTTTTTTCATATTGCTCAAGTGATGAAGTTTTTTAGAGTCTTCCACCCCGTCAATTTCAATGATAAACTTATCATCAACGACCAAATCTGCACTCAAACCTGCGATTTCTACGCCCGCACAGACCTTATGACCAAGTTTTCTGATTTCTTCCGCCACGGTTTTTTCAAGTGAATTTTTATAGATATTTTCGTCAAAACCTTCTTCTTGCATAGATTTTTTGCGGTCTTTATAATTTTGCAAATAAGAAACGTAATGTCTGAAATGTCCGTCAGGCATGGTTTCCAAGTCGTGTGAAACAAAGTTTATACACTTGTTTTTTGCCCTTGTGATTGCAACATTGAACAAATTAGGTTTTTGCAAGAAGGTTATGCTTTGCGGGAAGGAATTGTTCGCAAATGTCCAAGACATAAGGATAATATCCCTTTCATCCCCCTGAAAAGTATGTGCCGTACCGATTTCAATTTGATGTTTCTTTATCATATATTCAGACAAAACTTTTGGTACGGAAATTTTCAACTGTTCCACCTGAGCTCTGAACGGTGAAATTATACCGATAGTAACAGGTTTTTCAGGGTTGTTTTTCTCATCTTCCAATACGATTTCGTGCAAAGTTTTTACAAGCACTTCAATTTCAGGTAAATTCCTTGTAACGTCTGAATCCACCTTGCCTTCAGGTACTTTAACTATATCAATGGCATTATCGCTGCTCGTTTCTCTTCGCATAACTCTAATTCTGTCGTTATAAAATTCTTTATTAGAGAAATTAATAATTGACGGCAAACTTCTGAAATGTTCATCAAGCATAACAGAATTCATTGAATAATAATCCGCCAAATCAAACATCGAATTTGTCCTAAATCTCCACATTAACTGGTATTTGTCAGGGATTCCGTATTGGCTCAGGAAGGATTGTTCCTTTGCTTTCTCAAGGAAGGACAAGTGTGGTAATTGTTTGTCATCACCGACAACTACGGTCTTTTTCGCACGGTACATAATCGGGAAGCAACTTGCGATATCGCATTGAGAAGCCTCATCAATAATCGCAACATCAAACATTCCCGGTTTTAGCGGCAAAGAATCCGATACTGCATAGGTCGTAACGCACCAGCAAGGAAACGCATCCAACAAGGGTTTGAAATCTTCTTCTTCCATAATGTTGTCGGTTTTCTTACGGCGTTTTTCAACGAGTGCAAGCGAATGAACCTTAATTCTGCGAACTTTTTTTGCATCACGCAACAAAGATTTTAACGCTTCTCGTCTTGTTGATTTCAAGATATTTATGGCTAAAGTTCTTTGTTTTTTCTTTAATTGTCTGATTTGCTCCATCATAACGTGAAGATTGCCCGTTTTTTGAATGTCGGTTTCAATCTTGCGTAATTTCCATTTTTGAGTAACAAAATCAAGTTCGACTTTTAATCTGTCTAAAGTTTCGGGTTCAACGTCAAAACTTCTTATGTCCAAAATTTTCTTTAGTTGTTTCAAATTGGACATATTGGCAAGTCCTGCGAAAAATCCTGATTTTTCCATATTGTCGGTTAATGATTTAATTACGTCATTGACGTTATCAATTTCGGATTTTTTCAACGGTCTTGAAATATATTCCATATCACCGATAGTGGCGGTCATTTGCTGAATTTCGTCACGCAAATCATGCCATTCTTTTTCCATATTGATGATTTTTTCACATTTGTTTTCGGTTTCTCTCAGGCAGTCCAAGTGTTGAACCATGTCTTTTGTATCGGCAAAAATGAAATCCTCAACGTCATCATCTAAGGCGAATTTTCCCGAAGTTAATTCCTGTAATTGCGTGCTTAATTGTTTTTGGTAATTCATACGACCAGCACGAAGTGCCAAATACGGCGCTCCCAAATTATTAAGTCTGTCCGCAACAACGTCAACCGCCTTGTCCATTCTTGAAGCAACAAGAACGGTTTTGCCGTTTGCAATCAGGTGAGCAACTAAGTTTACAATGGTTTGAGATTTACCTGTTCCGGGTGGTCCTTGAACGGCAATAAGTTTATTGTTTTCGACATTGCGAATAACTCGTTCCTGTGAATCACTCAAAGCAAGCGGTGTTATCGGATAAAACGGAGTGTCCGAGTTTTTCAACGGAAAAACTTTTTCAACGGATTGCGTGTATTCGTCATTGATTACGCTCAAAGTGGTTTCTCTGAATACTCCGCTCGGTTTTTCCGCAATTTGCATCAATTCGTGCAAAACCCCAGCCGTTACTGCAGGTCTTTTGGTTAAAATAATCGCACTGCTGTAGGTTACGGACAACTTTTTGATAGCACCTGAAGATGCTTTTTGTTTGTTGTCTTGAATTTCGTTATCAATAATTTCATCAAAATTATCACCGTCTATTGTTACGTCATTGTAATTTTTTGAGACTTCTTCTTTAGTGACATTATCTTCTACAAAACTGTCTGCACCGCCCGTTGTGATTTCAATGTCAGGGATTAGTGATTTCAAAGTTGTTAGGAAAATGTCCATTTTTTCTTTTGTAATCGGCAGGTCAGGCACAACGTCCAAAATTCCTTCCAAAAACAAATCCACTTCGTCATCGTCTTCGCCTTTTTTCAATAATGCGGCTAAAGCACCAGTGTTAAGCGATAATACATCGTCTTGCAGGATACAGTTTATATTAACGCCGTTACGCTCCAATTTGCACGGAACATACAAAAGCGGGGTCAAAAATTCGTTAAACCTGCGACTTTTGCCGTTTTTTCCGACCAAAAACATGTAGCCGTAAATCAAATACTTATCTCTTGCACTTGAAACCCCTTGTAGCATTAATTCTGTCAAATTAGGGTCAGAACCGTCAAGTTTTAAGTATTCCAAACCTTCTGTCAAAAGGGTTTCCTGCTCTTTTAGGAAAATCCATTTGTTATCTTTGTCGCCTTTGAGGTTGCGGAAGGTGGAACTTTTTACTTCCTCTCTCACGCAATCATGCAAATATTGACTTAATTTTTTTATAAAACTGTTATTAAATGCCGAATTTAGGGCTTTTGTCGCTTCTTGTAACATTAAACTGACCTTCTTAAAAATTCATACATATTCCATTTTACACCATTTTACGCTAAAATCAACGTATGAACACAGTATCTTTACGAGATAAAAACTTGTTTTATATTGGCGGAGTTGTCCGAGATAAATTGCTCGGCAAAGATAGTTTTGACATAGATTTGACATACGCAGGTAATGCCGTTGAGTTTGCCAAAAACTTGCCTGAGGCTCAGATTTTGCAAATAAATGAGCCGTTTGGTACAGTCAAAATTAAGTTTGAAGGGGAAGAAATTGACATAGCTTCAACAAGAAGTGAAACTTACCCGCAAAAAGGTCATCTTCCCGTTGTCCAAAATATCGGTTGTTCGCTGAAAGAAGATATTTTGCGAAGAGATTTTACAATCAATGCAATGGCAATGTCCACGCTGAACGGGGAAATCATTGATTATGTAAACGGGCTTGAGGATATTAAAAATAAAAAACTGCGAATTTTGCATAATGACAGTTTTATCGATGACCCGACAAGGATTTTGCGTGGGCTTAAGTTTGCGGTAAGGTTTGATTTTGAACTCGAGGAAGAAACAAAAAAATTACAAGAAGAATATTTGAATAATATTAATTATGATATGTCGTATAAAAGATTAAAAAAAGAACTTGTTGAAACTTTTAATCTTAATTCTTGGCGAGCGTTTGAAATTTTTACCAAAGAGAAAATGTACAAACTCCTTGCACCGCAAGAATTTGTACTTCCAAAAATAAATCTTGAACCGATTATTTCAAAATATAATCCCGAAAATATTTGGATAATTTATGTCGGATTGCTTGACGATATTTCAAGTCTTCCGCTGACCAAACAGGAAAAAAATATCGTTGAAAGTTATAATTATTTGAAAAATAAACATTTTGAAGAGGATTTTTCTATATTTTCAGAATTAAATAATGCTCCATTAGAAGCGGTTATTATGCTTGCGACAAGGGATTACGATACTGTTAAAAAATATTTAACCGAGTTGAAAGATATAAAAATTTCGATTACGGGAAAAGATTTGATTACGCTCGGGCTAACCCCGTCACCAAAATTTCAGGAAATTTTCGATTACGTTTTAAAAGAAAAACTAAAAAATCCTGAACTTACCAAAGCTCAGGAATTGGAATTGGTGAAAAATAAAATAAAGGTTATTTAATCCCGTAACTTGCTTTGATTTTCTTTAAATGCCCGTTGTGGTCTTCGATTTCGATAACATTATTTATCGCCATTAACAAATCTTCTGATTCAATTCCACGTCGTAAGGCAACGGCATAAGGCTCTCGTGAATATCTTTTCGGCAACAATACCAAATTTTTATCTCTCAATGCCATTCCTAAAAGGATTGTATCGTCAGAAACTATAGCCTCTGCTTTGCCTGATTTCAACAACTGTAATGCACCGGGATATGTACGGCTTCCGATAATGTTCACGTCAGGAACCGCAAGTCTTATGCTCTTTTCGCTCGTTGAACCGAAAATTATAACAACGGTTTTGCCGCTCAAATCCTTCAAATTCTTTATCATACTGCCACGTTTGACCAAAATCGCTTGCCCTGCGTAATGGTATGGGGTTGAAAACATAATCAATTCTTTTCTTTTTGGAGTGACGGACATTGTCGAAATCAGCATATCAACCTCGCCCGAGTATAATTTCATAATTCTGTCTGATGAAGTTACAGGGACAAATTCGATTTTCTTTTCATCACCCAAAAGTCCTCTTGCGATAAGTCTGCCCAAAGCAGGGTCATAACCTAAATATCTGCCTTTTTTATCTCTGTAACCAAACGGATAAGTGTCAGTTTTTACCCCGACAATGACTTTATCTCGTTTTAAAATCGTATTCAAATCGTTTGTATATGGAACAGCCTGTTTTTTGCCACAACCGCAACAAGTTATGACAACAAGCATTAATAATAAGACTATTTTTTTGAACATAATTTAATCCTTCATACTCCACTCAAAAATCTTGTGCAAATTGGGCAAAATTACAAGTAGCACTTGCGTTCTTCGCCTGTTACGCCCGCATACAATTCGACAAATTGTTTTGCAGGACTTGCTTCAATTTTTTGGAGCAAAACTTCTTCAATTTGGAAAAATCCGACATCACCCGACATTTCAACGGTAATTCTGATAGGTTTTCTTTCGCCGTGTTTAATGCTGATTCTTTCGATTGCGTGTGCCGAATATTTGTGAATATCACCGACTCTCGGGGTTGTGTTGATTGACATCGGTATTCTTGCACGTCCTTTTGTCATGTCGCAACCGTCCGCAATTAGCAAAATTCCCGCTTCTGTTGAGTGAATTTTTCTTGAACCCATGTGTCCGATAATCGCTTCTGTTGCTACCGATTTAATTATTACTCGTCTGTGCAAATCGTCAGGATACATGTGCATTAAGGTTCTTTGCAAAATAGGTTGGCACAAAAGTGCGGACATTTCTTCGTGTCCCTGACGACCGATTGCCATGCCCAAGTCGTGCATCAAGCCCGCCAAAACAACGGCACACATACTGTCTTCAAATGTCCCCATTTCCTCTTGTTCTAATGAGGTTTTTATTCCAAAATCGTGCAAAATGTTCATCATTTTTATGGCATTTCCGACTACCTGTCGCATGTGAACTGGTCCGTGGTCATTGTAGCCAAGTCGTCTGATTGACACATTATTTGCGTATTCCTGCATTTCCTGCAACTCTTCGTCCGCAAATAAATATTTTACCATTTCTAAACATTGGGGGTGATTTTTTAATCGACCTTGAATTTTTGCTTCTGTTGCTAATTCTTTTGCTGATTTCATTTTGCTAATCCATTCTATAATATAACGTCCTAGTTATATATTAACCCAATTTGAAGAAAAAAGTAACCCCTAAAATTAATCTGAGTGAAAGTTGTATGTTTGTGGGGTTGTGTTAATAGATTCTGAATAACAAGAAAATTAAATGCTCATTGCATTCGCATAAATTTTCTAA
>CAVKDD010000088.1:0-6029 GCA_963654845.1 Acutalibacteraceae bacterium
ACATTACGCAACGGCATTGCTTGAAGCGTCAAAAGAAGCAGGCATAACGGCAGAAATTGACAATCAGCTCAAAGAAATAAACGAGGTGATGAACAATTCTGAAGATTTTAGAATTGTTATGGCAAATTCGGCAATTTCCACTGCGAAGAAAATTGAAATTATTGACGATATTTTTGGCAATAAAATTGACAAAAAATTGCTAAACTTTTTGAAAATTCTTATCGAAAAAAACAGATTTGGCGAATTTGATGCAATAAAAGAAAACTTTGAAGATGAAATTTCAAAACTTTCTAACAAGAAAAAAGTTGAAATAACTTCACCTGTTGCATTGAATTTTGAAAACAAAACAAATGTCTTGTTCAAACTGGAACACAAATTAAACTGCGAGGTAATTCCTTGCTGGAAGGTGGATAAAAGCCTTATCGCAGGATTAAAGTTCAAGATTGATGATTGTGTAATTGATACAAGCATTCGTTCAAAGATTGAAAATTTAAGTAAAGAAATAATCGGGTAAAGGGGGCAGAATGGTACTTATACAACCTGAAGAGATAAGTTCAATTATAAAAAATAAAATTGACAACTATGAACTTCAAACTGAAGTTTCCAATACCGGTACCGTATTGGAAATCGGTGACGGTATTGCCAGAATTTACGGTTTGCGTAACGTAATGGCAAATGAACTTGTCCAATTTGAAAACAGAGAAGGTACTTTGGGAATTGCGATGAACCTTGAAGAAGACAATGTCGGGGTCGTAATTCTTGGAGAATACACGGATATTAAAGAAGGAACGGTAGTAAAAACGACAGGCAGAATTGCCTCAGTTCCTGTTGGTGACGGGTTAATCGGAAGAATTATTGACCCGACAGGTAAAGCACTTGACGGTAAGGGCGAATATAAATATTCAAAAGTAAGACCTATCGAAAGAGTTGCTCCGGGTATTGTTACAAGAAAATCCGTTCACGAACCGCTACAAACGGGTTTGACTGCGATTGATGCTTTGACTCCAATCGGAAGAGGTCAACGTGAATTGATTATCGGCGACAGACAAACAGGTAAAACCGCTATCGCTATTGATACAATAATCAACCAAAAAGGAACGGGCGTAATTTGTATTTACGTTGCAATCGGTCAAAAAGCTTCAACTGTTGCTCATTTGGCAAAAGTTTTGGAAGATAAAGGTGCTATGGATTATTCAATCATTGTATCTTCAACTGCGAATGAATCCGCACCGTTACAATATATTGCACCGTTTGCGGGTGTTACTATTGCAGAAGAATTTATGGAACAAGGCAAATCAGTTTTGATAATCTATGATGATTTATCTAAACACGCTCAAGCCTACAGAGCCATGAGTTTGCTTCTAAAAAGACCGCCTGGACGTGAAGCATACCCTGGGGATGTCTTCTATTTACACTCCAGATTACTTGAAAGAGCCGTAAAATTGAATAACGAACTCGGTGGTGGTAGCATTACTGCGTTACCTATTATTGAAACTCAAGCAGGTGACGTTTCAGCATACATTCCAACCAATGTAATTTCTATTACGGACGGACAAATTTTCTTGGAAAGTAATGCGTTCAATGCAGGTATCAGACCTGCTATCAACGCCGGAATTTCAGTTTCCCGTGTTGGTGGTGCTGCTCAAACAAAAGCAATTAAGCAAGTTGCAGGTCAGTTAAGACTTGATTTGGCACAATACAGAGAATTGGAAGCTTTTGCTCAATTTGCATCTGACCTTGATGCTTCAACCAAAAAGCAACTTTTAAGAGGTCAAAAATTGACAGAAGTCTTGAAACAACCTCAATATTCACCATTGAGCGTAGCAGAACAGGTTTCAATCTTGTTTGCGGCAAATGAAGGCTTCTTAGACGAAGTCGAAAACACTGATATTGCTAAATTCAAAAAAGAATGGTTTGTATATTTCAATGCAAACTACAAAGACTTGACAGACAGATTGAATGCAGGTTCAGCGTTGTCTGACGAGGATAAAAAAGCATTATCAGACGGACTTACGGCGTTCAAAAGCACATTCTAGGTAAAAAACTATGGCAAATTTAAAAGAAATAAAAAACAGAATACAAAGTATTGAAAGTACAAAAAAAATAACAAGAGCGATGAAGATGGTTGCTGCTGCTAGGGTTAAAAAATCCGAGTCAGCAGTAAAGGCTTCTCGCCCATATACAAGAGAACTTGTTTCTATGTTTCAAAAATTGTTGAATTCGGTAGGCGAATTTAGCAGTGAAACATTAAAAATTAAATATGCCATAGATAATTATCCTGAACTTTTAACAAAACGTTCGGAAGTAAAAAATGTCGGACTTCTTGTTGTTACCTCAAACAGAGGACTGGCAGGAGCATACAACGCAAACGTAGTCAGAGAAACCCTAAAAAGAATAAAAGAATACAAAGAACAGGGAATTTCGACAACTTTGTTTGTTGTCGGTCAAAAAGGGATTTCGGCACTTAGAAAAAAATGTCAATCTCTCGGTTGTCCTATCGTCAAAAAATATTTTTCGGCAATAGATAAGCCAAATCCAATGGATTCAAGAGATATTGCAGAAGATATGGCGGAATATTACGTTAATAAAAAAATCGACAAAATCGAAATTATCACAACAAGATTTAAAAACATGATGAGTTATTTTGTTGAAGATTGGCAGGTATTGCCTGTTGTGGGCGTAATTGACGAGCATACGAGAATTACGGACAATGTTCTTGACCCGCTAATGGAATTTATACCTGATATGCACAATATTTTGCAAAAAGTTGTTCCAATGTATATGACAAACATCTTTTATCAAGCGTTGCTTGAGGCTCAAGCAAGTGAACTTGCTTCTCGTATGACATCAATGTCAGCCGCTACAACAAACGCTGAAAAAATGATTAAAGAGTTATCCGTTGAATACAACAAAACAAGACAATTTGCGATTACTCAAGAAATTATTGAAGTCGTAAACGGTGCTAATTCACTTTCCTAAATGGAAGAAATCAATCTGTTTTATAAAAACTTTTTAGTTACCTAAAAAAGTACGACTTGTAAATTTTGTAGCCAAAAATTCTCGACATTGAGGAATTGCTTGAACTTGAGGAGTTTGAGCCACATTTTGAGTTTGAGCATCTGCAGTATTTTGAGTTGCAGGAGTTTGTTGTGCTACCGTTGCCTTTTGAGCAGCGGCTTTTGCAGCCTCTTGTTTTGCCATACGGCGTTTAGTAAACATAATGTTCAATCTCGGAATACCGATACCCAATACCAAACCTGAATATGCGTATCCTGCAAGTTGTGCGATAGTCAAGTGACGTAAAGTCTTCTTGGTTGCACTGTCAGCCAATTTGACCATATTAGTATAAGACAACGCTTTGCCTGATTCGTCAAAGGCTTTTTTGCCAAGATGATTCAACAAAACTTCATCTCTTGTTTTCAAGACAGAACCCGTAATCCAGTTCAACGCACCTTTTCCGCTTTTCTTGATTAATGATTTGTCAAAAGATTGTGCAACGAGTTTTTGAACAAAGTTGCCTAATAACAACCAGTTTACAAAGCCTAAAATATCTTTAAATGACGCTTCTTTGAGTTCGTTATCGTTTCTTGCAGAGAAGAATCTTGACATAATTGTCACACCGTAAATGAACTTAAATTGGTTGATTGTCGGTGACAAGCCTTTAAATTGAAGGTTCTTCATCAAGTTTTTAGGATTTCCGATAGTTGCCATAACACCTGCACCGAATAACAAGGCTACGGCTGCTTTTTTAACCTTAAATCCGAAAGATTTATCTTCTTCACCGCCACCAACAAAGTTGCTGTTACCTGTTTTCAGTTTTGTCAAATACATATTAAGCGGCTGAGCAGAAATACCAACGGCTGAAGCTATACCGATACCCACCAAAGAACGTTTCAGGTTCATTGATTTCAAAGCCTTTAAGAAAACGTTATCCGCAACATCGGTTGATTTTTGAAAGGCTTCAATAACTTTATCTTTAGAGAAAACTTTACCTAACTTATACAAGTTTTCCACAACAGAATCAATAGAATAACGTGAAGAATGAGGTCTTTCTCCCTGTTTTGCAACTATACGATAAGTATTTTCAAGCCCTGTATCAGAAGCAAGAATTGTTCTGATATCATTTGCAGCCTCTTTTGATAATTTTGAACCGCCTTTTTTAATTTCCTGTTCCAAAATTTTAACGGCATCTTCAACGGAATTATCACTAAAACCTTTCCAAATATTTGCTTTTGGATTTTTTTCATCAATTCCTTTCAAAGCTTCATAATTTTTCAAAGTTTCTGTTAAATATTCACGCAACGGATTAGCAGAAGGATTGCCTGCTGCCGCTTTCAACTTATCGGTATAAATTTTACCTTGCAAATCAATGGTTTCAGAATCCGCAAAGATAGAATTTGCTCTAACATCGTCTTTTCCTAAATTATAGGCTCCGTTAATACCCGTAGCAAGCATTAAACCTGCTAAAGTACCGTATAAACCAATCATTGAGTGGTTTGCGTTACCAAAACCTTCACGTCTGAGGGTTTCAACACCTGCGTTAGCACCACGAGAAAAATCGGTAATTGTTCTTGGAGCAACCATAAAACCTAAGTCAACAAGGTTTGCACCCCACGCTTGGTTGGTGTCCAAAAATCGACAGAACAAGTCAAATCCACCCGTAAAGTTAGGAGTTGCAGACGTATTGGCGGTTGTTGCCGTTGTTGAAGTTGTTGGGGTATTGTTTCTTCTTTCTACGTTTGCTTTTCTTAACTGAGGTGTATTTAATTGTCTAATGTCGCTTTCGATTTTCATTCTTTTACTAACCTTTAAATTTTTCTACTTTAAAAAAGAGTTAAATGTTGCTGAATCCTTTTCCATATATTTTTGGGTAAATGTTGTTGAGGAATTTCTCGTACCGCCTGCCGTTACAGGAGTTTGAGAAACCTTCGATTGTTGTTTTTTGTTCGTTTGCGTTCTTGTATATAGCGGAATAAAGATACCGAGAGCAATCAAAGAGAACGCAAAGTTACCGAATTGGCACAAGCCACGCAAATTTCTTGCCTTTTTATTTAATGCCTTATCCGTAATCGCTGATAATTCATCAGTTGATTTAATCTTGGTATGCTTAGCCCAATTCCAGAATTTCTTAATCATACTTGCATTCGGATCAACATTTTGAAGTCTGTTCAATAATTTGATACCGTCTTTGTTATGTTTTTCCAAGTAAGTTGCAATACCTTTTGCCGCATAATCACCTAAGAAATAGAAGCTTGAGAAGGTTGCAATATCACGAATTGTGCTTTCTCTCAATTCGTTAGAATCTTCAGCGGCTGCAATACGGCTTGAGAAGGTTGCGGCTGAGATAATTCTTGCCTGATCCATTGTAGGGAAGATATTTTTGAATTGGAACAATCTAAATGACGGCTTATCCATAAGCATTGATAAACCTGCAACGCCCCACATCAACGGAACGGCTACGAATTTTTGAGCAGTAAGTTTTGCTTTTTCTTGCGGTGTCAAAATTCTTTCTTGGTCATCGTTGTAAATCGGAGCACCTTTTTTACCTGTCAAATGGTGTGTAATCCATCTGTTAATAGGTTGTGCGGCAATCGCCAACGGAATAATCAAACCTAAACCTGCAATACTTTTTGCGTTAACCAAATGTTTTGATTTTGCAAAATATTTTGCCAAATCGTCCGCATTTTGGAATTTCGGAGTTTCTTTAACAACCCCTCTCAACACATCATCTGCACTTTCACACAAGTGACCCAATGAACTTGAGAAGAAGCCTTTATCTCCGTTAAATCTGATATTTTCAGCAATACCTGTTTTTCTTACCAAGTATTGATATAAATCTGTTTTTGCTGATTTGTCGCCTGATGCGATACTTTTTGCAGTTTCTTTTAATTTTGCAATATATTCTTCATCGTTTGCAAAAATTTCTTTAAATTTCTTCAAACCGCCTTTATCAATATCGCCGTCAACACCTTCAACAGAGTCAAACATTGTTTTCAAAGTATTAAATACTCTGTCTTCCTGAGTTACAC
>CAVKDD010000089.1:0-6025 GCA_963654845.1 Acutalibacteraceae bacterium
AGGCAGTACCTGCCATAAAGGCATTATATCAAGGGTTTCAGGGATTTTAAATTTAACTTAATATTTTGTAATATTATTAGGTCATTTTTTAATTTTTTCTTTGATTAAATTACCTTCCTTGTCGTAAGCCTGCAACACAGTCTGACCATCGACATTTTTACGGATAACAGTATTTCCGTTTTCCATTA
Organism: Acutalibacteraceae bacterium; assembly: GCA_963654845.1. GTDB lineage: Bacteria > Cyanobacteriota > Vampirovibrionia > Gastranaerophilales > Gastranaerophilaceae > Zag111. Next base: position 189 of record CAVKDD010000089.1, read on the forward strand.
GCCTGATATCGTCACCATTTTTTACACCCCAAGATTCAGGCACAAAGACTTTACCAGGATATTTTACTTTTGGTCTTATTTTTGAAGGGAGAGTACTTACAAATGCTGCTCCCGCAACTGACGGTGTTTTTATATTGGGCAATGATACTACACCAAAATTTTGCATTAAGCCTTTTTCTTGAATTTCAATACTGTAATCGTTTAATATATTTTTTATACGTTTTCCAATAGGATTTTGTACTTCTTTAGACATATTATAAAAAATAAAAAAAAAGAGCATAAGATGTTTATCGTTGTATAAACTTAATTTTGGAACATCAATAATTATCTTCTCACGCTCTTCTTTAAATAGATTGGGCGGTAAACCTAAAGCTTCCTGCAAGGTACTAATTATTCCTTTATTTTCATCTGATTCTGCCTTTACAGTATTTAATTTTTCTTCTACTTCAGCCAATTTAGTTTCAGCATTGGTTGCTTTTGCTTCTGCGGCAGTCAATTTGCTTTCAGCATTGGTTGCACGACTAAGTGCTTCGTCCAATTTGCCATTTTGACCTGTTAATTTGTTTATATGTTTTCCTTTACATAATACGACATCTGCTGCACCCAACACACCTAACAATGCCAATGAGCCAACCCCTGCTTTTAGTGCAATATCACCAATCTCCGCCTTTTTTGTTGTTTGTTGAGATGATGTTTCTTGTGGTGTTGTTCCTTTAAAATTTACTCGCATTGGAGCACCTACATTTAGAGAGATTGACATAGATTAAATCCTTTCCACTTTCGTTGTTTTCACCTACATGTATATTAAAACACCTAAAAACTAATATTTGCTCCGCCCCGCCACACCATACCATACCATACCATAAGGGAATTATAGCAAGGGTTTCAGGGATTTTAAATTCAACTTAATATTTTGTAATATTGTTAGGTTTGTGAAGAAAAACAGTCCAAAGCTACTCAGCCCAATGTAGGTCACGGCATCGCCTGACATGTAAAATAATGTTGTTCAACATCAGCAAAAGAAACAGATTCCGGATCGTAGTCCGAAATGACAATTTGGTGGGCTTACCAAGTGGCTCGTCATTCTGAAAACTTAGAAAATTTTTGCGAATGTAATGAGCAAATAAATTTTCTTGTTATTCAGAATCTGTTTGAAAGAATAATTTACCAAAAACAAGCCGATAAACGCCAAAACGTAGGTCAGGCATCGCCTGACATGTCCCCCCCCCTAAATCATTCTATTAACTTATAGACTTTAAGCAAAATAAATTATATAATCACAACCGATATGGCATTATTAGAAGTCAAAAATTTGAATTTGGGTTTTCGCAAAGAAAACGAATTTTATCAGGCACTTTACGACATTTCCTTCTGCGTTGACAAGGGCAAAATGCTTTCTATCGTTGGCGAATCAGGTTGCGGAAAAACAATGAGTGCAATGAGTATTTTGCGATTAATTCCCAAAACCGCACAAATTACCTCAGGCGAAATTTTTTACAAGGGCGAAAATCTCTTAAAAAAATCACAAAAAGAAATGCAAAATATCAGAGGTTCAAAAATTGCCCTAATTCCGCAAGACCCGATGACTTCGCTAAATCCGCTTTACACAATCGGTGACCAACTATTGGAAATCATAAAAAAACACCAACATCTGCAAGGTGAAAAGGCTACCAAAAAGGCAGTAGAAGCCCTTGATGCCGTACAAATTCCGAGTGCGAAATCAAAACTGTCAAACTATCCGCACGAATTTTCAGGCGGAATGAAGCAAAGAGCAATTATCGCAATGGCTCTTGCCTGCAATGCGGAAATTCTTATTGCGGACGAGCCGACAACAGCCCTAGACGTAACAATTCAGGCTCAAATTATGAACCTGCTTAAAGAGATTAAACAAGAACAAAACACAGCAATAATTCTAATTACGCACGATTTGGCACTTGTTCGTGAAAATACCGACAATATTGCGGTTATGTATGCGGGAAGAATAGTTGAAAACGCAACGGGAACAGAGTTTTTCAACAATCCGACCCACCCGTATTCAAAAGCCTTGTTAAATTCTTTGCCGTCAGACAATGCAACAAAACTTGCCACAATAAAAGGGCAACCGCCGACAATCACGGAACATCTTGAAGGTTGTAAATTCTACCCGAGATGTGAATATTGTATGAATATTTGCAAAGAAATCACTCCAAAATCAGTCGAAATTTCACCGAACCACAACGTTTCCTGCCATTTGGTAAAGGAGTAAAAAATGCAGGGAAGTATTATAAAAAAGATTAAAAAACATAAAAGTATCATAATTTGGGCATTCATTATAATTGTGCTTGGTTGGACTTATGTATATTTACACCCGAACGAAGAAACGCTTTATTGTGACGAAAAACTTTTATGCTCGGTCAGCAAAACCTACATGGGCATAATTAAAACACACGGCAAAATAGAACTCGGGCAAAACAGCACAATGCAGGAAAAACACACTTGGGCAAGTTGGTCAAAGCGACCACCAAGAAGTTGCAGCTACAAGGTTTATCCGATAATAATTGACAAAAATTCCAAACAAGTTTCACCCTTTACATATTATTACTCGGGATTTGACACCTCAGAACAGGAAGCTCCCAATATCTTAGAACCCGAAATCTCACAATTTAACGAATATGTCAAAAATCCGCAACGAAAATTCTATATGGAAACCACTTATGGCAATATTCTGATAATATTCACAATTTTAGCCACAATATTTTGTTTTATGATGTACTATGTTTTCAATTTTATAGAACTTTTAATCAAAAAGGCTTTCAGATTTATAAAACAAATAGTCATAAAACTTTTTAAAAAGAAATAAAAATATCGGCAAAACCGACACAAAACAATTTTGTCAAGACAATGTCTGAAACATAGTGAGTTTAATATATTCGACCCTCGCTTGGATTTTTTCTATTTGTACAAAATTTTCTCAATCTTGAAAACCAAAATGCCTTGATGTAGAATTGGTTTGTTAATGCCAACTCTAAAACGGCTGCATTACGTTTAATCAAAATTTTACGAACATTAAAATAGAAAAGAGTGAGATTATGAAAAAAGAACTTATTTTTCTTGGACCGCCTGCTTGCGGAAAAGGAACTCAAACATCAAAATTGGCAGAACATTTAGGATTTCCTCACATTGACACTGGTTCCTTGTTAAGAGCCGAAATTCAAAGCGAATCCGAAAACGGAAAAATCGCAAAATCTTTTATAGACAAAGGAAACCTTGTTCCTGCGGAACTTGTAGCCTCTATTATTAAAGACAGATTGGCTAAAGAAGATTGCAAAAACGGCTACATCTTAGACGGTTACCCGAGAAGCGTTGCTCAAGCTGATTTGCTTGAAGAAATCAATGCCGGCATTGACAAAGAGGAAAAAACCGATTTTAGAGCAATTTATTTTGACCTTAATCAGGATGTTTTGATTTCAAGAATCGTAAACAGACGTTCATGCCCTGTTTGTGGCGAAATTTACAACTTGAAATACAAACCTACAAAAGTTGAAGGTATTTGTGACAAATGCCACGCAAAATTAACTCAAAGAAAAGACGATACAGAAGAAGTTGCAAAAGCAAGATTTGAAACTTATTTCAGAGAAACAGCACCTTTGATTGATTATTACAAATCAAGAAATGTTTTGAAAACAATCAATGCGGAAGGTTCTATTGATGAAGTTTGGGCAAGACTTTTAGAAGTTATTGATTAATAAACTTATCAGAAAATTTCACATAAAAAATAATGAAACCGACACGAAAAATGTCGGTTTTATTTTGCAAATTTTAAGTTTTAAAAATTACCCACCTTGGTAATATCCATATCGCAAGAATTAGTATAGATTATATTAATATAACAGATACAAAGCAGATAGGTTTAAGCCAATGAAAATACAGAAAACCGCTATTGTCTTTTTTACAGTTATTATTTTATTTTACACACTACTGTCACCTGACTTTTTACCAAGCGTTGTTTTGTCTCTGAATGATACACTTTTAATCGTAATATTTGTTGCGATAAGCGGTTTAACTTTCGGCTACATAAGCGATTCTGAAGCACAAAATCTTGAACAAAAAATAATCCTGCAACATTCCCAAATGGAATCCATTTTGAACAACTCACCAACAATAATGTTTCTGAAAGATTTGAAAGGTCATATCCTAATGGGTAACGACAGATTGGCAGAACTTTTGAACGTTGACCCGAGCGAACTTGTCGGACTTGATGTTTACAACTATTTTGTAATCCCCGAAACCAGCAGAATTGAAGACGACACCGCAATAGAAACAAAAGAACCCACAAAATTTGAAAGAATTGTAAGTTTCACAAGCGGACACTCAGGTTGGTACAGAGGAATTAAAGCGCCCGTTCTTGACTCAAAGGGCAAAGTTTTCAGTATTGTAGTTATTATGCAAAACATTGATTCGGAACTTGAAACCGAAGAACGCAAAAACACCTTTGTCGCAACCATTGCCCACGACCTGAAAACTCCGACACTTGCACAAATCAGAGCATTAGACCTGCTTTTGGAAAACTCTTTTGGCATACTAAACGAGGAGCAAAAAGAAATAATTACCCAAACGAAAAATTCCTGTAAATATATGTCAAATCTGATTTTTACAATACTTGATACCTATCTTTTTGACAACGGACAAATTAAAATCAATTACAAACCGTTCAAAATCCAAGAACTCGTCACAGAAACCGTTTCCGAAATTTCAAATCTCTTGATAGAAAAAGAACAAAAACTCCTCGTCAATTCAAATTTAGAAAATTTATTCATTGAAGCCGACAGATTTCAGATAAAAAGAGTTTTGATAAATTTTCTAGCCAATGCGATTTCGCACGGCAACAGAAATTCTCAAATCGAAGTTGACATCACTCTAAAAAATTCCGACTTACATTTAAGTGTCAAAAATAAAGCAAAATATTTGCCGAAAGAAGAATTATCCCAACTTTATCAAAAATTTAAAACAAAAAGTGTCAGCAAATCGACAAAACACGGCATGGGCTTAGGTTTATATTTGTCAAAACAAATCATCGATGCTCACGAAGGACACGTTTTTGCGGAAAGTACGCCTGACGGAACTTGCACATTCGGTTTCACCTTGCCGCAAGCTCCGAAAGTTAAAAATGAAGATGCAAGGATTTTGTTGTAAGGTTTCTCCGTTTAAAAGGGGCGGCACGACCAAAAGGTCGTGCCGCTATCATATTTAGGTGAAATTTTATTATTCTGCGGAAATTTTACCTGCATTGAAGATTGTTTTACCAACAATACCTGCAACGGTCAAAATTGCAGCAGGTATAATCATATATTTGCCTACGGCATTACGAGCATCGCATTTAAATTCTTTAGCAATATTGTTCAAAATTTGAACATGTTTTGGAAAAAGAGATTTAGTGATTATAGGTTCTACCCCTGCAGTAGCTTTATTTGCTGCCCTTTTCGCAACTTTTTCTGCAAGTGTTCCAACTTTGTCACTGACGTTCTCGGCAAATATTTTAAATGCTTTACCTTTACTAATAGCTGCAACACCTTTGACACCACCATAAACGGCTCCTACGCCTAATGCCCCTGTCGCTACATTGCCGACTTGTGCTTGTACCTTATGTTTTGATTGAGTTTTGGGTTGTGGTTGTACATAAATTGGAGTAATTGTTGTCATACTTTTCCTACTTTCTTTTTATTGAGTAACTACTAATCTTAATTTTTGTTAGTTGTGAAATCGATTTCCCTTACTCTTATATAAAGTTTTTGTAGGTATAAGGATTGCTCCGCCCCGCCACACCATACCATACCATACCATAAAGGAATTATATCAAG
>CAVKDD010000090.1:0-5878 GCA_963654845.1 Acutalibacteraceae bacterium
TGTTTATACTCCATTGCCGCCTTGATATCAGGATTTACACCCGTTACAAAAGATTTTTTATCCTGATTTATAACGTGTTGCAACCCTCTTTTCAAGTCTTGAGCCTCTTTGTTATTCGGATTTCTCTCAATAATTTTGTCCAAATAAATCATTGCGGATTCATAATCACCCATGACACAATAATTTGCCGAAATATCAAGATAATCCTCGTCCAAATCATCCGCCAATACAGGCACTGCACACAATCCTAACAATAATATAATTAAAGATAGTATAAACTTTTTCATAAAATTATTATAGCATAAAATTTAATATTCAAATTTTTACATAAATCAGAAAACCAAATTCCGCTAAAAACGCCTATATTCAAGAAAATCACAAAGAAAAAATCCCGCCAAAATTTGACGGGATTTTAACTTTTATTTGGTCAAAAGTTATTTCAACAATTCACCAACTGCCTTGAATACAGACATACGAGTTGCGGCATCTTTTTCTGCTTGAGTGTAAAGAGCTTCAGCAGCTTCAGGATTAGTCTTCATCAATGATTTATAACGACCTTCTGATCTGATAAAGTCTTGGTAGTTACCGCTAGGGTCTTTCGCATCCCAAGTGAACGGTTGTTCATTTTGAGGATTGTATCTGTAAAGCGGGAAGTAACCTGCTTCAACTGCACGTTTTTGTTCGGTTTGAGTTTTACTCATATCGATACCGTGAGCGATACAAGGAGCATAAGCGAAGATGATTGACGGTCCGTCATAAGCTTCAGCTTCTTGGAAGGCTTTTAGAGTTTGGTTTCTATCAGCACCCAATGCTACTGATGCTACATAAACGTAACCGTAAGACATGCTCATCAAGCCCATGTTTTTCTTGTAAGTTTTCTTACCGCCTGTAGCGAATTTAGCAACTGCACCGGTTGGAGTTGATTTAGAAGCTTGACCACCTGTGTTAGAATAAACTTCTGTATCAAGAACAAGAACGTTAACGTTTTTGTTTTGAGCAAGAACGTGGTCAATACCGCCGTAACCGATATCGTTAGCCCAACCGTCACCACCGATAATCCATACGGATTTATCTGTGAAGTAATCTTCAAGTTCTTTCACTTTTGCAAGTGTAGGACAATCAGATTTTTCTGCGTATTTGTTGATAACTTCTTTAGCCTTGTTTTGAGCAGCGATAGCTTCTTCTGTTTTTGAATTATCGAAGTGAGCCATAGCACCTTCCAAAGCTTCCTTCAATTCAGCAGGAGCTTCGTCATTAGCCAAGATTTTTTCAACATAAGTTTTCAAAGTATCTCTGTTTTGGTCAACAGCCAATCTCATACCATAACCAAATTCAGCGTTGTCTTCAAACAATGAGTTAGCCCATGCCGGACCTCTGCCGTCTTTGTTAGTTGTGTATGGGATTGTCGGGAAAGTACCCGAGTAAATTGATGAACAACCTGTAGCGTTTGCTACGATTGCGTTTTCACCGAATAATTGTGAAACAAGTTTTACATAAGGAGTTTCACCACAACCTGCACAAGCACCTGAGAATTCAAATAAAGGTTTTCTCAACATAGCACCTTTGATAGTTTTGGTTGTGTTTTTACCCATTACGTTGTCAGGCAATTCATCAAAGAATTTTTCGTTTTCAAGTTGACAATCTTCAACTTCTTTTTCGATTGAAGACCAAGTAAGTGCTTGTTTTTCAGGTTTTTTGTTAGCAGGACATTGATCCAAACATACACCACAACCCGTACAATCGTTGCAATATACTTGAACTTTGAATTTTTCGCCATTTGCGTTTGGTCTTGCATCAATAGCGTTGAAAGAAGCTGGAGCATCTTTCATATTTTCAGCTTCAACCAATTTAGTTCTGATTGCTGCGTGAGGACATGCTGAAGCACAAATTCCGCATTGAATACAATTTTGAGAATTCCAATGAGGAACACGAGGAGCAATACCACGTTTTTCTAAGCAAGCAGTACCTGTAGGGATAACACCGTCAACGCTCATAGCAGAAACAGGAATGTCATCACCTTTTTGACGCATAGAAGGTTCAATAATCTTCTTAGCAAAATCACTTGCGTTATCAGGGATAAGTTTTACATCATCAACACAGCCAACGCCGTCTAATGATGCAGGAACTTTAACTTCTTGACAAGCATCAACTGCTGCATCAATCAAAGCAAGGTTCATGTTTACAACGTCATCACCTTTTTTCTTGAAGGTCTTAGTTGTCATGGCTTTCATACCTTCATAAGCTTGTTCAAACGGAATAATTCCTGAAACTTTGAAGTATGCAACCATCATAACAGTGTTAGCACCTTTACCTCTCAAACCAGGTTGTTGTTTGATTAGAGATTCAGCGTCAACGTTGTAGAATTTGATTTTCTTATCAATGATTGTTTTTTGCATATCTCTTGTCAAATGAGCAAATGCTTCATCTGCTGAGTATGGTGAATTTAATAAGAAAGTACCGCCTTCTTTAATACCTTTTAACAAATCATATCTGCCGATATAAGCGTGAGCAGAACATGAAACGAAATCAGGTGCTGTAATCAAATAAGTTGATTTAATCGGTTTGTCACCAAATCTCAAGTGAGAAACGGTTACACCGAAAGATTTTTTAGAGTCATAAGCAAAGTATGCTTGAGCATCTTTATCAGTGTATTGACCGATAATTTTGATTGAGTTTTTGTTAGCACCAACGGTACCGTCTGAACCCAAGCCCCAGAACATACAGTTTGTAGTACCTTCAGGTTCTGTAACGATGTGTTCTTCAACTTTCAAAGATTTGTGAGTTACATCATCTTCAATACCAACCGTAAATCCGTGGAAACCTTTGTTCTCAGAGTGTTTGTAAATTGCAAGAACCATTGACGGAGTAAATTCTTTTGAAGATAAACCGTAACGTCCGCCGATAACTCTGATATCTTTGTTTTCAAGTGCTGCAACAACATCCAAATATAAAGGTTCACCGATAGATCCCGGTTCTTTTGTTCTGTCAAGAACAACGATTCTTTCGGTTGATTTTGGCAATGCAGCGTTAAATCTTTTAACATCAAACGGTCTGTACAATCTAACTTTAACCAAACCGTATTTAGTACCACGGTTAGCGTTCAAGTATTCGATTGTTTCTTCGATTGTTTCACAACCTGAACCGATTGCTACGATTACGTCTGTTGCATCAGGAGCACCAACATAATCGAACGGATGATATTGACGACCTGTAATTTTTGCAACTTTGTCCATATATTCTTGAACAATGTCAGGAACTGCATCATAGTATTTGTTAACTGTTTCACGACCTTGGAAATATACGTCTGTATTTTGAGCACCGACTTTACATACAGGAGCTTCAGGACGTAATGCTCTTTGTCTGAATTCTTCAATGTATTTTGGTTCAACTAATGATGCGATTTCATCATAAGTGATTTCTTCGATTTTGTGAACTTCGTGAGAGGTTCTGAAACCGTCAAAGAATTGCAAGAACGGAACTTTTGCTTTGTAAGTTGACAAGTGTGCAACTAAAGCCATATCCATTTCTTCTTGAACAGAGTTAGCAGCCAACATTGCGAAACCTGTGTTACGGCAACCCATAACGTCTGTGTGGTCACCAAAGATTGCTAATGATTGAGCAGCCAATGCTCTTGCTGCTACATGGAATACTGTCGGCAACATTTCACCTGCGATTTTGTGCATTACAGGAATCATCAACAATAAACCTTGTGAAGCAGTATATGTAGAAGTTAAAGAACCTGCTGCCAAAGCACCGTGAACAGCACCTGCTGCACCTGCTTCAGATTGCATTTCAGCAACTCTTACTTCTTTGCCCCAAATATTTTGTTTGTGTTGTGAAGCCCATTCATCAATCCATTCACCCATTGTAGATGAAGGTGTGATAGGGTAGATTGCTGACACTTCACTTAACGCATAGGCAACGTGTGCCGCAGCGTAATTACCGTCAACAGTAATAGTTTTTTTTGGCATAATTTTATTACCCTCCTTAATCTTAATTTAACTTATTAACTGTACTTATTAATGATAATACAAACAAACATTTTGACACAAATTCTTCTCTGAAAATTACATGTTTTTTATTACTTTTTTATGATAAAATCTGAAATATAAATATAATTTAAAGAGGATGATATAATGGAAAAATTTTATTTAACTACTGCGATTGACTATGTAAACGGAGCTCCGCACATCGGTCACGCTTACGAAAAAATCTTGTCAGACATTATCGCAAGACACTATTCGCAAAGAACCGACAACATGTTTATGTTGACGGGTACGGATGAACACGGTATAAAAATTCAAAAAACCTCAGCCTCTCAAGGCAAAACTCCAAAAGAACTTTGTGATGAAAATGCTCAAAAATTCAAAGATGCTTGGAAAGCTTTGGATATCAATTATAACAGATTTATCAGAACAACTGACGAAGATCATGAAAGAGTTGTTCAAAAAATCTTCAAAAAACTTGTTGAAAAAGGTGATATTTATAAACATGAATACGAAGGTCTTTACTGTTCGGGTTGCGAATGTTTCTTAAACCCTAAAGATTTAACAGAAGACGGTTTGTGTCCCGATCACCTTAAAAAACCTGAAGTAGTAAAGGAAGAAAATTATTTCTTTAAATTAAGTGCATATAAAGATGCAATCATGAAACACATCAAAGAAAATCCTGATTTCATTGTTCCTTCCTTTAGAGCAAACGAAGTTTTGAACCAGTTGGAAGATATCCAAGACATCTCGGTTTCAAGAAACAAAGCCAATGTAGGTTGGGGTATTGATGTTTTGGATGATGACGAACAATCAATTTATGTTTGGATTGACGCACTTTCAAATTACATCACGGCAATCGGATACGATACCGAAACCCCTTCAGAACAATTTAAAAAACTTTGGCCTGTAGATGTTCACGTTATCGGTAAAGATATTTTGAAATTCCACAGTATTTACTGGATTGGTATTTTAATGGCACTTGAATTACCGCTACCTAAACATATTTTTGCTCACGGCTGGATTACAATAGACGAAACAAAAATGTCAAAATCTTTGGGTAACGTGGTTTCTCCAACTTCAGTTTTGGAAAACTTTGAATTAAAAACTCCTGATGCGTTCAGATATTATATGGCAACTTCAGCACCTTGCGGACGTGACGGCAACTATTCAGACCAAGATTTTAAAGAAAAAGTTAACGCACACCTTGCAAACAGCATGGGTAACTTACTAAACAGAAGTTTATCAATGCTTGTTAAATATTTTGACGGCGAAATCAAAGAAGAATTCTTGTCAAACCGTTCAAAAGAAGCAGAAAGCCTGTTAAAAACCGCACTTGGCACAATCAAAATTGTAGAAAATCATTTCAATCATTTTGAAGTTCAAGAAGCTGCACAAACTATCATCTCACTTGTTGATGCTACAAATAAATTTGTAACCGATAACGCACCTTGGACACTTGCAAAAGAAGAAAAAATGACAGAATGCGGTCAAGTTTTGGCAACGGTTTTGGAAATTATGTGTATAATTTCCTCTTTGATTTATCCGTATTGCCCGAATATTGCTCAAGATATGGCAAACCAACTTTCTTATGATTTATCTTTGAAACTTGACGATATCACAACAAATAATATCAAAGCAGGCAAATTGATTTCAAAAGAAGAAATCCACCCTGTATTTTTGAGAATAGACAGCGAACTTGCCGATAAATCAAAAGCAAAAGCGTAAATTATAAATGATATAACGAAGAAAAAATCAGCCATTAGTAAGGTGGCTGATTTTTTATGCTTTATTTTTGTGAGAATAAATAAAGACAAGGAGTTGGGTTTTGAAATATTTAGAAAAAATTTCAAAATAAAATTTGGCATAAAAAAAACCACTCATTTGTGAGT
>CAVKDD010000091.1:0-5789 GCA_963654845.1 Acutalibacteraceae bacterium
GTGCAACATATAACAACACCAAAACCAAAGAAGACGGAACTAAAAGTTCTTATAACGTAAAAGGTAACTTGCAGGAAAATCACACGGTTAGTCTTGGTTTTAACAACAGCAACACAAAAAATAACACCACAAATAAAAATGATGCGACTGTTACTTATGATTCAGAACACAACACAACCGCAAAATATTCAAATACAAAAATTAAAGAAAAACAAAATGAAAACACAACGACAACAACCGATAGAACCCTAAGTGTAGATGGTTCTACAACGGGACGTGGGAATATCGACTATTCAAGTAACAAAACTATTCAAACTACTGACGAAGACGGAAATGAAACATCAAAAGATTTGACCAATCACATAAACACAACTTTTGACAAAAAAAATAAAAATTTATCAGTAGATTATGACCACAGCAAAACAGAAAACGGTGAACTGAAAAATTCATTAAACCTTCATGGGGAAGTTAACGAAGACGGCGGTTCGGCTTCTGTTGAGACAAGTAAATTAAACAAACACGGACGAAATGTTAAAACAACCGTAGCCACAGATGTTTCAAAAGAAGCACAACATCTTGGATTAAGATTCAAAAGAAATATTGAAAACACGGAAAACGCACCTCAAAAAGGTGAAGAAGGATATAAAAAAGATAAATCCCTATACACTTCCGTTGGCTTGACCAAAACAACTCAAGATGCAAACCTTGACAGTGAAGAGGATTATAACGATTACGATAGTTATGATGATTATGACAATTATGATGAAAATGAAAGCTTATCAGAAGATTATGATTACAGTGACGGCTTTGGAGAAAACGAAAACATAACTTCTCAAACCGATAAACCAAAAGCCAAAACTGATGTCGATGCAAAATTGAAATATCGTGTCGGACAAGATGCAATTTCCGTAGAAACAAAAAAACTCAAAACCTTTAGAGCAGGCTATAGCCACGAATACAACAATTCACAAAAGAATACTCAAGGTTCACTGACAGGATTTACGCAATACGACAAAGAAACAAACGAAGTTAATCTTGGTGCGGGAGCTTCAAGAATTAAACGAAATGAAGACGGAAGTTTGAAAAATGCAAAAGCAGCTTCAGTTGTTGTTAACACAAAAACAGGCGACACAAAAGCAACATTAGGTTACGCTCAACCGATTAGAGATAAAAACAATAACACTGTCGGTAATATGAGTACTTATGCTCAATACGGTTCAAAAGATAAATCAATAACCGTTGGCGGGCAAACTAACCGAATTTTTTACAAACAATCAACTAAAGCCGACAAAGAAAACACTTCCTACTCAAGCGAGGACGATTTATTTGATTCTCAAAACAATGATGTCGAAGAAATGGAAAATATCGGAGAACACCAAATATCACGTCAAGACACCGTTGATGAGGAATTAAACAGTGCAGGAAATATAAATTCACAAAGAGAGGTTGCGGGCGGATACTCAGCCAAAGCTGAAATTGGACATGCCTCTGACAGAAATCCTGCCGTACAATATAATGTAGATGTTCAAGGGTTTGCAAACACACATATCGGCAAAAAAGATGCAACCGTTTATGGTCGGGTTACAAGTACCAATAGTCAACTTGACGAGGTTTCAGGCATTTATGGACAAAATTTAAGAAACTCCGTATCAAACAACTATAATGACGTTGCTTCAAACTCAGACCGTGTAAGAAAATACAAAGACACGGCATATACAAACAGTTCTTCTTCACAAAACACGACAACAATCGGACTTGGAGCCGTTGTCGGAAATCCTGAAGAAACAGGAACAAATTATGCTACTGCCGCAAATGCCACCTTAAAAGACGGAAAATTAACCCAATATCAAGTTGCAGGACGTGGCGAATACGTCTATAACACAGACACCAACAGACAAGCAGTTGGAGCAGAAGTTTCATACAACGAAAACAAAACCGAAGAAACAAAAGATTTTTCTACTAATGCCTACTACAACAACACCTTTAACAATGGCAAAACTACAATCAAAACAGAAGTCGGCTACAACCAAAATACTATTTCAGGTGAAACCAACAAAAATCTGTTTACAAGCTTTGGTGCAAAACAACAAGTTGCCAAAAATGTTGATGTTTACGGACAAGTTGAAGTCGGACGAACAAAAGGTTCAGAATCAACAGTTCGATATACGGCAATCAAAACAGGTGTTCAATATAAATTAAGCAAAAAAACGGCAGCCTTTGTTCAATACAATACCGTAAGCGGAACGGCAAACGGAAATTCTCAAATGGTTTCTCAAAAACAAAAACTAAAAGCCGGCAATATTGAATTTGGTGTCGGAGTTAATTTCTAAGGAGCATAAAATTCGGTAACATCGTCTTTTAACTCTTGAAAAATTTTACCAAAAGATTTTTCTAAATTATCTTTTGACACAATATCTATTGCACCATTGTTATATCGGGAATTGGCAAACTTTAAAAGATAATTTCCAAATTCTTCAGATAAAAGACAACCTTTTACAACCCCTGAATCATTATCATCGCCGATTTTTTCATAAGTCACAAGATATTTTCCGTCAACTTTATCAGGACAAATTGCCTGAAAAACACCTTTCAACACTCCAATATCACCATTCTTTGCGTAACAGTTATAGTTAAATCCCATAAGTTCCGCATCTTGAGTAGCCTTATCCGTATTATATGCAATGAAACGGCAAAACTCATTTCCGTCACTTGTTGTAATTTCCTTTTTCCCGACAACACTCGGTTTAACATCTAAAGAATCCGTTTGCTCGGTTTTCACAACCTCAGGCAAATTTGAATTTTCATTTGCCGCCGAAACATTTAACGGACTAAATGCAATTAGAGTTGCCAAAGGTATGGATTTTAAGGCAACAAGTGGATTTTGAGCATAATTTTCCGTTTTTTCTTTATTATTACCATTTTTTTGCAGATTATTATTAACTTTTAAATTTCCAAAACTTATCGGTTCAACTTTCATTAACTACTCCGTTTTATAAATATAATACTCAAAAAAATAATAATTTGCCCTAATATTAAGAAGAGTAACACATAAAAAAAGAGGTAAGTTCAGAATTTGAACCACCTCTTTTATCTGTTTTAATATGTGTTAATTACGCTTCGTCTAACGCTGCAACGCCTGGAAGAACTTTACCTTCGATAAATTCCAAAGAAGCTCCGCCACCTGTTGAAACGTGAGTGAAATCTTCAGCCTTGCAGAATTTCTTAGCGGCTGAAACTGAATCACCACCACCGATAACTGAAACAGCACCGTTTTTAGTAGCTTCAACGATAGCTTCCAAAACTGCTTTTGTACCGTCAGCAAATTTAGGATTTTCAAATGCACCAACAGGTCCGTTCATCAAGATTGTTTTTGAAGATTTCAAAACATCTGCAAATGCTTTTCTTGAATCCATGCCTGCATCAACACCTTCAAATCCGTCAGGAATTTCGTTGATTTTAACGAATTTGTTAGTTCCGTTACCTGAGAAATCGTCAGCAACCAAAACATCTGTAGCCATTACAAGTTTAACGCCTTTTTCAGCTGCTTTCTTTTCAATAGCTTTTGCTGTATCGATTTGGTCGTCTTCACAAATTGAGTTACCGATTTTACCGCCGTTAGCTTTAACGAAAGTATAAGCCATACCGCCACCGATGATTAGGTTGTCAACTTTGTCAATCAAGTTTTCCAAAACACCGATTTTAGAAGAAACTTTTGCACCACCAACAACTGCAGTGAACGGATGAGTAGGGTTGTCAAGAGCTTGAGATAAGCATCTGATTTCTTTTTCCATTAACAAACCTGCAACAGCCGGTTTCAAAACGTGAGCCAATTTTGCAGTTGAAGTGTGTTTTCTGTGAGCAGCACCGAAAGCATCGTTTACATAGAAATCACCAAGTTTTGCAAGTTCGTTGGCAAATGTCATATCATCATCTTTTGCTTCTTCAGCCTTGTAGAATCTGATGTTTTCCAACAATGCAACCTGACCGTCTTTCAATTCTGCCAATTCTTTGTCAGCACCTTCGCCAACAGGAGATTTTACAAACAATACATCTTCACCCAAAACTTTTGACAAGTATTTTGCAACAGGTTCCAATGAAAATTCCAAGTTCCATTCACCTTTTGGTCTGCCCAAGTGTGCCATCAAAATGATTTTTGCACCTTTATCTTTCAAGAATTTTACAGTCGGCAAAATTGCTTGAATTCTTGTATCGTCAGTAACGTTTTTGTTTTCGTCCAACGGTACGTTGATGTCAACTCTGACTAAAGCTCTTTTTCCCTTGATATCGCCAAGGTCTTTGATTGATTTTTTCATAGTGTTCTCCTTCTTAAAAAGTACTGCATGCTAATTCTACAAAAAACATACAAGCAAAACAATATCAAAATATTATAATAATATTAAGTTGTAAATTATTGTAAACCCAACGGGCTTTTAACTGAAGTTTCTTTGCAAAAATTCCGTAAAAAATATTGACAGACTAAAAATTTCCATTAAACAGAATAATGCAGAAAGGTGGCATTATGTCTATAAATAATATTTCAAACTTGGGAACAAGTTACTCCTTTTGTACCCAAAATAAATTGAGCGAAGAAACAAAACGAAAACTTCAAGCACTCGGCATTGACGCAACCAACGTAACTTCGGAAGCTCAAGCCAAAATGCTTATAACAGCCGCCCAATCAAGACAACAGGTTCAAAAAACTGACAACACGGACAAAGACACAACCTGCTCCAGCGAACTTGAATTGATAACAAAAGCCAAAACACTTGCAAATAAAATGGGCGTATCGGTTTCGCAAAACTCCACAATATCCGAAATTTTGACAAGTTTATCAAATAAAATTTCGACCCTAACCGCCCAAACAGGAAATGACAAAACAAAAACCAACGAAATCCAACAGTTTCGCACGGAATTAACCTCACTACAAAACGAATATTCCACCCTTACCCAAAGCCAAAACTCAATCTTTTCCGCAATGAATATGTCGGCAAACCTCAACAAATTCATGCTCGGATTGAATTAATATTGGATTAAAACTGGACGAAAAAACAAAGTTATGCTAAAATTTTGTCTGTAATAAGACAAAGTTTTAGCCTTTGTTGTTTTATAGAAAATAAGCCGATATAGCTCAGATGGTAGAGCAACTGATTCGTAATCAGTAGGTCAGGGGTTCGATTCCCCTTATCGGCTTTTCTACTGAGCTTTGATAAGTTATAATAGGGGAATCTTCACCCGCATTTTTGCCGTTTGGGCAAAAATTTGGGGTTCAGCCCGTTTGGAGGTAAAATTTTGACCTGCTATGAGAATAACTGCTTTTTGTAGCTGCATACCTATTCTGTAACGCTCGGGTTTCATTCCCTCGCTAACAGAAAGGTAGATTCCCCTTATCGGCTTTTCTGCTAGGAAAAATCGTCATTCTGAAAAGATTAAAAATCGAGCAATTTTTAATTGCGTTGATTTTATCTTATTCAGAATCTGTTAAAAACACTACAAAAACTCACAAAAAGGTCACCCTGAACTCGTTTCAGGGTCTCTTCCCGTCAAGGTATAACAAGGATTTAGAGAATAAATCCTTTGTTTTATTTTGATTTTGGAAGAGATGCTGAATCTCCGCACTCGCATTAAACGTGCCTTCACTTCGTTACGCACTCTGCTCGTGCTGTTCAGCATGACTTATCGGTGGAACTAACAAAGCTTTCGTCATTCTGAAAGGCTTAAAAAATCCTTTGAGCATGCGAAAAGTGATTTTTAGCCTATTCTTCTTCGGCTTCGCCTACGCATACAGGCTC
>CAVKDD010000092.1:0-5764 GCA_963654845.1 Acutalibacteraceae bacterium
GCACTCGCATTAAACATGCCTTCACTTCGTTACGCACTCTGCTCGTGCTGTTCAGAATGACGAAAATTTTAATTAAACCTAGACCAGGCATTGCCTGACACATAAATTTACACTCTTCCGTACATGTCTTCGTAGCGAATGATATCGTCTTCGGAAAGAATATCGCCTTTTTGCACCTCAATAATTTCCAAATCGCCTTCATAAGGGTTTTGCAAAGAGTGAATAGCCTTGACCGGAATATCAATGCTATGTCCAGGTGATAAAATATGGTCATTGGCTTCCAAAACAACTTTTGCCGTACCTGAAAGTATTACCCAGTGTTCGCTTCTGTGATTATGTGATTGTACGGACAATTTTTGACCCGCATTTACATGAATAATTTTTGTTTGAAACCCTTTACCTTCCGCAATTACGGTATAAAAACCCCACGGGCGATAAACGGTTTTGTGAACCTTTTGAGTGCCGTCATGTTGCTGTTTCAAGGTTTCGTAAACCTGTTTAACCTCTTGAGTTCTATCCTTTTTACAAGCCAAAATTGCATCCTCTGTTTCAACAATGACAGTATCTTCCAGCCCTATTGTCGCAACGAGTTTTGAAGAAGAATAAACAAAGGAATTTTTTGAAGCTTTATCCAAAACATGCCCGACAAAAACGTTATTATTTTCATCCTTCGGGCTAACTTCATAAATGGATTTCCAAGACCCCAAATCCTTCCACTCAGCCTTCAATTCAACCATTGCCAAGTTATTGCATTTTTCCATTAAAGCATAATCTATTGAAATATTCGGCATTTTGTCAAATTCGGTAAACTGAACGGTATTTTCCTTTACGTCCATTGTTTTGAAAACTCTTGAAATTTCAGGACAATGTTGTTCAAATTCTTTGATTAATGTTGAAATTTTGAAAACAAAAATTCCGCTATTCCAGTAATAATTAGGATTTTTGATAAATTCTTGTGCGGTTTCAAGGTTTGGTTTTTCGATAAAAGATTTTACGACATTATTTTCAGAATTAATATATCCAAAACCCGTTTCAGGATAAGTCGGTTTAACTCCGAAAGTAACGATTTTACCTTCATTTGCCAATTCTTGAGCCTTATTCAAAGAATTAGCAAATTCTTGAGAATAATTCATCATTAAATCTGACGGCATAACAATAATTGTTTCATCTGCTCCATAATTTTCAACGATATATTTTGCACTCAAAGCGATTGCGGGTGCGGTATTTTTTGAAACCGGTTCTGCCAAGATTACGGGATTTGAGTTCAAGGCGGATAATTGCATTTTTACGTTGGACAAGTGTTTCGTATTGGTTATGCTGATTATATTTTCAGCGGGCAAAAGTTTATTCAAACCTTCATAAGTGGCCTGTAGCAAACTTTTATCAGTATAAAGGCTCAGCAACTGTTTTGGGTATAATTCTCTTGATAATGGCCATAAACGACTGCCTGAACCACCTGCTAATATAATTCCGAACATACTTGCTCCTTCCTCAATTCTCCCTGTTTTTATTATACTATAAAAAGCCACAAGGGCAAAATCACCGAGCATTGAGAAACTTTGATGTAATAATTTGTAATATTTTCAAATTTTGTAGCAATAATTTTGATGATTTTGTTTTTATAATTCTGTGTAGTGTAAATAGAAAGGTTAAATATGCTTAATTCAATCAATCCGTATAATCCGATTAACGGTGTACAATATCAAAACAATGTGCCGAATGCACCTGTTCAAGTGTCAAACAACGGCATTCCGCAAGTTGAAAATCCTAATTTGAACGGTATCAACGCCCTAGCAAATTACAATCAACCTATTAATAATACTCCTAAAATCTTAACAAAAACGCCGATGACGATTGCAAAACCTACGGATATTCAAAATATTCAAGGCGAAAAAGTAACCTCACAAGACGGCACACTTCAAGCCATTGTTAATAAAGGTGAAACCACAACAACAGTTTACAAAACAAACGGCGACAAAGGTGTTGAAAACATCAAAACTTATGACAATGCAACAGGAAGACTTATAAAAAGTGAAGGTTGGTTCTATGAAAATGAAGAAAAAGAACGCAACTTTGAACCTGAAGCAGGTTATGTTGACGAATACGACCCACAAACAGGCAATCAAACAAAAACAACTTATCAGGATTTTGTTAAACCTGAAAACTCAAGCGTAACAGAAATTGAAACCTTCCCTGACGGTTCTAAAAAGACTTATAATGTTGTTGATACAAAATATTCCTACATCTCAGAAAATGCACCAAATGGTGACATAGTAAAAGCTACAAGGTTTAAAAACGGACAAATCACAGAAGTTGTAAACTACAAAGACGATGAGGAAGACCAAGTTATTGCATATAAAAACGGAATCCCCGTAAAAATTGAAAATAAACAAAGTGCAGCAACTTATGCACCCGAACTTGCTCAAATTCCTGCAAACGACCCGAACATAACACCTGCTCAACCGTTCGTTTTAGGTTACAATCCGACAGAAGTTCAAGGTGAAAAGAAATATTATTCAAACGGTCAATTACAATCAATAGAAACTCAAACCGCAAACGGCAAAGTATCTCATAAATTTGACGTTAGAGGCAACTTGACAGAAATTCAATCTGACGAAAACGGCATAACAAAACATGTTGTATTCAACAATGACGGAGCAGGCAAGGTAAACCATTCAGTAATTGAAGACTTGGATAAAGACACGAAAAAAGAAACAACTTTCTTTACTGACGGTACAAAATATGTTCAAGTAAGCAACTCCGTAACAAATGCCCGTACTTCCGCAAACTACGACCAGAATGGCACCATAAGAGGTTATACAAAATATAATAAAGAAGATCAAAGCGAAGAACATTTGTTCATTGACTTTGATACTAAAGGAAATGTTGTTTACGCATCATTTATGTAAAAATAAGCTTACTTTCTTTTAATTACCTACAAAGAAAAAAGAGAATTCTAAAACAAATTTAGAGTTCTCTTTTTTAATCTACCTTCTACAATCTTCTACACTAGGATTGAACATTTTTACTTTCGTAATTGATACCCATTTCTTTAAGAGTTTTAATAAAGTTTTGGGCACAAATTCTTTGAACTTCCGGTGGAACAATTCTCAGAATTTCAACCGTTTTTGCAATAACAGGGTCTTTGTCATACCAACGATTGTTAGCGTTTACGGGTTTTGCCATTGCATAAAATTTATCAATAGTTTCTTTTGAAAGTTTTTCTTCAAGTTTTTGTAAAAATATTTCCGCCTGAGCTCTTAATTCAGGTTGATAATTTCTTAAAAGTTCAATAACTTCAAGTAGTAACGGGTCATGATCATACCAACGTTTATAAGTAGGACTCATTATGTGTACCCTCCGTTAGGTTCCTTTGGGGAAGCTCATCATCACGTCTTTCTATTTCCCCTCCTAACAATCTTAACTTACTTTCAAAATTTTCGTATCCTCTATCTATATGATGTAGTTTTTCAATAACAGAATTGCCTTCCGCCATCAAAGCAGCAACAACTAAAGAAGCTCCCGCTCTCAAATCACTTGCGGTAAGCGTTGTACCTGAAAGTTTTTTAACACCCTTGATGATTGCGTGGTTTCTGTCTTGGTGAATATCAGCACCCATTCTGTTAAGGTCAGGCACTTGCATAAATCTGTTTTCATACAAACTTTCCGTGATAATACCGACACCGTTCGCCGTTGTCAAAAGTGTCATTGCCATAGATTGCAAATCTGTCGGAAATCCCGGGTATGGTTGAGTTACAAAGTTAATCGAATTTAAACGATTTTTGCAACTTACTTCCATTGAAGTCGGGTCTAAAAGCTTGATATTTGCACCCATTTTCAACAATTTATCAGTGAAGAAAGTCAAATGTGCAGGATAGATATTTTTGATAATACCTTTACCTTTGGTTGCAATTATCGCAGTCATAAAGGTTCCCGCTTCGATTCTGTCAGGAATTGTTGTATATTCGATAGGGTGAAGGTCATTTTGTTTAACCCCGTTGATAGTAATTTCAGAAGTTCCCGCACCTGAAATATCAGCACCCATTGTGTTCAAGAAATTAGCCAAATCAACGATTTCAGGCTCTTGAGCAGCGTTTTGAATATGTGTTGAACCTTCTGCCAAAACAGAGGCTAACATAATGTTTTCGGTTGCTCCGACTGACGGAATGTCTAAATAAACATCCGAACCTACAAGTCTGTTGGTTTTTGCGTGAACATAACCGTTTTCGATTTTGATTTTAGCACCGAGAGCTTCTAAACCTCTAATGTGGAAATCTACACGTCTTTCACCAATCGCACAACCGCCCGGAAGTGCTACTCTTGCTTCTTTACATCTTGAAACCAAAGCCCCTAATACAATAAATGATGCACGCATTTTGCTAACCAACTCATAAGTTGCGGTTACACTTGTAATATCTGTTGCATCAATAGTAAGAGATTTTTCGACTTTGTTATAATTGGTTTTTGCACCAAGTTGAGCGATTACACTCAACATAATCTCAACATCTGTTAATTCGGGAACGTTATAAATCTTTGATTCACCTTTAGCCAAAAGTGCCGCAGCCATAAGCTTTAATACGGAGTTTTTAGCACCGCCGATTGATACTTCCCCTTTTAGCGGAGTTCCGCCTTTTATATAAAATCTTTCTACCAACTTAGCCTCCGAAAGAAATCTTCATCATATCTTTACTATACATAATAATACAATCAGTGCGATTTGTTGTAAATAGATTAAATTATGTAAAGATTGTATATACTTTCATGGCAATTTTTCTCTTAAAATTTTGTTTATAAAAATATAGGGGAAATATGGGAATTTTAAAAATTGTCACAAACACGGTCAAAGCTGCCGTCAAAACTGCCAAAGCTCCCGCTCAAGCAACCAAAAAAGCAGCGAGCGTAGCGGGAAATGTTTTTGCAAAGGCAATGCCAGAATTGCAACTGGCGGAAAATTCGGCATATCATTCGTTTTCGCCCGAAACAAAAGAAATCGTAAGAAAAGTTAGAGATTTTTATTGGCAATATGCAAAGAAAAATAATAACCCGACAGCATTTTCTAATGCGGACTCTTGGATTAGCTACTTAGTCCGTTATGGTGATAACGAAAAAGAAATTGCAACCATTTTGAAAACTACTAAAAATCTTAATATTTATAAAAATATACAATCACAGATTATCAAAGATTTGGCAAAAATTATTCCGTCAAACGATGCACCTTCTGTCAAAACAAAATTAGCCCTAATGGCATTATTCAATAGGGATAGTTTTAAAGCATTGGCAAAATCCAAAGGTATGAAAGAAATTGAACAAGGACGATTAAATATTTCTTACCTCAAAGATATAAAATCAACAGACAAAATTGATGAAGATTTCTTCTACAAAATGTTTGACAATATCGAAAAACAAACCAACAAAAGACTTGTAAATTCAGGGCTTGACGTTGATGCCGTAAATAAATATTTAAAAATAGCAGATGAAAAAATTTGCAAAGACCCGAAATTTATAGAAAATTTCATTTCAGATTTGGAAAAAATCGAAGACCCTGAACTTGCAAACAAAATCCTGAAAAAATGTGATTTCAATTCAAACTTTTTAAAATTTGCGGATAAAGATTTTAGAAAAGTTATCTCAGCGGCAGAATTACAACCCGAAATAATTGAAAAAGTCTTGCAACTGGAAAAATCCAATCCTTGGAGCACCCTTCATCTTTCCAAAATGATAGCAGATGACAAAATTTGGAATATAAGCGACGACTTGTTTGATA
>CAVKDD010000093.1:0-5729 GCA_963654845.1 Acutalibacteraceae bacterium
TCCAAAGAGTTAAAACCAAAATCGAAAATGTACAAATTTTACTTTTAATTGATAATAATTCAACAAATATTGAACCTTCAAAATATATCAACGGCTTTATTTCTAACGATTTTTCCGAGAGTGTTATTACAGAAATTGTAAATTCTCACATAAAAAACAAACAAAAAGCCGACAATCTTTCAGAAAAAAACAAAGAACTTGCAGACAGTTTGTATAAACTTAATGTTTTGTATAACACAAGTTCACAATTTGCGGGAACGTTAGACGTAAAAAAACTTTTAACCTATATGCACGAAGGTTTGGACAAATCTTTGAGTTACGATTTGACCTGTACAATTTCTTTCGGATTTGAAGACGAACCCGTTTTAATTATAAATTCACTTTACGATATTTCGGAAGAACTTTTAAATGCTCTGAAACTTCGTGCAGTATTGAATTACAAATCCTTATTTAAAGACAATAAAATTCCGTTTGAAATAGATGACAGAAATTTAAAAATCGTCAAATATATCAAAAATCCGACTCAAAAGTTTAATTTCACGATTTTCCAATATGACAATATGTTTGCACCGATTGACTTGGGGGATAATTTCTTCGGGTGCATCGAAATTTTCAAAGAAAAACATTTCACAACAGATGATGCAAGTTATTTTCAAACCATTGTTCAGCAGGTTTCTTTACCGCTAAAAAGTGCGGGCTTGTACAAAGAAATCATTAACAAAAACGAAAAATTGGAAAAACTTGAACGTATAAAATCGGACTTTATCTCAATCGTATCGCACGAATTGAGAACCCCGTTAACTCCAATCAAAAATGCCTTAACCATTCTGTCGGGCGGACGTTGCGGAGAACTATCGGAAACCGCAATAAAATTTGTTAATATGGCAAAACGAAACGTTGAAAACCTCACAAATATTATCAACGATATTTTGGATATTAACAAAATCGAAGCAGGAAAAATGGATTTCAACTACAAATTGATGAATATTCATTCCGTAATAGAAAACGTTAGAAACAATTTTGACTGCGTTGCAAAAGAACACAATATTATTTTGACAACACAAGAACAGGAAAACTTGCCTGAAATTTACGCAGATTCTCAACGTTTGGGACAGGTTTTGACAAATCTTGTTTCAAATGCAATAAAATTCACCCCTGACGGGAAAAATATCACCATCAAATCAGAACTTAAAAATTCAGACCAAATCGCACAAAATCCGTATTTTGAAGAAGATTTAAAGGCTCTAAACGGAACTTATGTTTTAGTTAGCGTGGTTGATGAAGGTGTCGGAATTAAAAAAGAAAATATGCAAAAAGCCTTTGACAAATTCACCCAAATTGAAAGCCCGTTGGCAAGAAAAGTCGGCGGAACAGGTTTGGGCTTGCCAATCGCAAAACAATTAATTGAAGCCCACAACGGAAAAATTTGGTGCGATAGCGAAGAAAACGTAGGAACAAGTTTCCATTTTGCGATTCCGATTAGCGAAAAGACGGTGAGCGGAAAAACAATTCAAAAGGAACTTTTGTAATATAATAAGATTATGAGCAATAACAAAATTAAAATAAGCATACTCGGTTCGACCGGTTCTATCGGTACGCAGGCACTTGAGGTTATAGAAAAACTCCGTGACAAATTTGAAATTATCGCACTATCGGGCGGCAGCAATGTTGAATTGTTAAAGCAACAGGCTGAGAAATTTCACCCGAAATATATTTGTATCGGAAATTCCAACGAAAAACTGACTTTGCCAAATATTAAAACATTGTACGGTCAAGAGGGATTAAAAGAAATTTGCTCTAACAAAGAAAATGATATTATTTTAGTTGCGGTATCGGGGAAAATCGGCTTAAAACCTACACTTACCGCAATAAAAAACAGAATAAATATCGCACTTGCAAACAAAGAAACTCTTGTAATGGCGGGCGATATCGTTATGCAAAAAGCGAAAGAAAACGGAGTTAAAATAATCCCCGTGGATAGCGAACATTGTGCAATCCACCAATGTATAAAAGACCTTTCGCAGGTTGAAAAACTTATTATTACGGCAAGTGGCGGACCTTTTTTACACAAAACGGTTCAAGATATGAAAAATTCGACCGTTGAAGAAGCTCTTGCTCACCCGAGATGGAACATGGGCAGAAAAATTACCGTTGATTCCGCAACCCTTATGAATAAAGGACTTGAGGTAATTGAAGCACATCACCTTTTCAATATGGATTATGACCGTATTGAGGTGGTTGTCCACCCGCAAAGTATTGTCCACTCGGCAATAGAGTATAAAGACGGTAGCGTAATTGCTCAACTCGGCTTGCCTAGCATGCACATACCGATTCAGTACGCAATCACTTACCCTGAACGCTTTGAGGGGATTAAATCAAAAAGTTTCAGTTTTTCAGAAATTGCTCACCTTGATTTTGAAAAGCCTGATTTTGAAAAATTCCCGAGCCTTGAAATGGCTTATACTGCGGGCAAAATGGGCGGAAGTGCAACGGTTTGCCTTAACGCAGCAAACGAAGAAGCCGTATTTGCCTTTTTGGACGGCAAAATAAAATTATACGACATTTATACAATTACGAAAAAAATGATGAACGCTCATTCTCTTGTGAAATCGCCTGATATTGACGAGATTTTCGCTATTGATGAGGAAATCAGAGCCAAAACAAAAGAACTTATAAAAAATCATCTAAGGGAGAAAGTTTAGCATATAAACAAAAAGTTTAAAACCGAAGGTCATAATTTCTAACAACGCCCAAAGTGTCGCCAATACGGTTTCTCCGATAGGTAAGATTGCCAAAATAAACCCGAAAATTAATCCGACAATCACACTGCAATATTCTGATTTATGTTTTGCCTTTATAAATTGCGGAATTTCACCCTCATTTAGGAATTTTTCAACATATTCATCTCGCAAATCATTGGATTTTGTCGGATAAGCCTTGCATAATTCCGTTTTCACATTGAAATAAACCAATCCGCCGAGTACATTTCCGCCACCGAATTTTAACAAATAATCCTCAGTATTGTTATGAGTCAAAACTTTTATGGTTTTTCGCTTATCATTACAAGCAAAACCTTTAATTGAATCAACGGGAAAAGCTTTTAAAACCTTGTTTTTAGAACGTAATTCAACGGAATTGTCAGTCAAAACGATACTTTTGGAGTTTTCTTTCGCAACTAAAAATCCTGCCAAAACTTCAACAACAAATCCGATTGCAACAAACGTTTTATCCCAATCATTATCAAGTTTGAGAGCGTAAAGAAACCACCCGCCAAGCCCAAACAGGATTACCAAAGGCAAAAACACCCTCAACTGCAAACAAAAAATATTTCGACTTAATTTTATAACTTTTTCTTCCATAATAAAAAAGATTAACAAACTTTTTGGTGCTTGTAATCAAATAAAAAGATGAATTAATTTAATGTAACAAGTTTTACAACTAGCGAAAAAGTGTGCTATACTTTTATTGAAAGTATTTTAAGACTAGGGGATACTATGAAAAAAATTCTTATTGCAGATGATGAACAAGATATTGTAGAAAGCTTAAAATTTGTTTTAGAAAATTGTAATTACACTTGCTATTGTGCGTATAACGGAGAAGACGGACTAAAATTGGCAAGAGAAATTGAACCTGATTTGATAATTTTAGACGTAATGATGCCGAGAATTAACGGCTACAAAATCAGCAGATTATTAAAATTTGATACAAAATATAAAAACATTCCGATACTTATGGTTACGGCTCGTTCGCAAGAGGAAGACAAACTTATCGGCGAAGAAACAGGGGCTGATGAATACATAACAAAACCTTTTGACCTTGATGAAGTTGTAAAAACAGTTCAAAAATATTTGGATACGGAAAACTAGACGATGAATATTATAACAAACAAAACCCTTGAAACATTAAAATACGACTTGGTAAGAGAAGGACTTGTTCAATATGAAATAGTTGAACAGGCTGAAGAAATTGCTAACGCTCAAAATATCAATATCGGTCAAGCACTGATAAATTCGGGATTTTTGACGGAAGAACAACTTATTAAATTTTTGGAATCAAAACTACACACGCCGTTCGTTAATCTTGAAGATTACGAACTTGATACAAAATGTTTGAAATACATCAATTTTTCCGATGCGAGAAAATACAAAATTATTCCGTTATTCAAAATCGAAAACACTCTGACTGTTGCAATGGCAGACCCGAGAGATTTATTTGCAATAGACAAAATTATGGAAACCGCAGAATGCGAAATAGACCCTGTTTTATCATCGGAAGAAAGCATTTTGCAAGCGATTGACGAATACTACAAAACAGACATAAATGTTGGCAAAATCTCAACGGACAGCAACTCAGGCTATAATTGGCAAGACGAATTGCACAAAGAAGATTTGAGCGATGAGCATATTCAAAAAATTATTCGTGCAATATTAAAACAAGCAATTATCGAAGACACTCACGAAGTAACTTTTCAAGGCGAAGATGACGGACTTGGTGTAAACTTCAAAAAACAAGGTGAATTTACAAGTAAAGGCAATATTCCGACAACTCTTGTCGCATCATTTATTGCAAAATTAAAAACACTTTCAGAACTTGACCCGTCAGTATCTGAAGTTCCGCAACTCGGAAAAATATGTTTCAAAGTTGACGATATCGTAGTATTGGCAAGCGTTTCAACCTTCCCGACAATTATGGGCGAAAGAATTTTCTTAAAAATTTACAAACCACCCAAAGCCTTAGACAAAATAATCTCATCAAAAACGGAATTGGCAGAACTCAAACAGTCACTGGACAAACCGGGAATTATTTTGGTTTGCGGTTCGGCATTGAGCGGAAAAACCCACGTCATTTATTCGTTGTTACTTGAAGCGGCAAAAAATCGTTACAAAAATATTATGACCCTTGAAAGTATCGCAAAATATGAGCTTTCAGGCGTAAATCAATGTGAATTTAACGAAAATGTCGGGTTCAACATGGACAAAGCCGCAAGATTTATCGGCTTCCAAAACCCTGATATTATATATTTGGAAGGCATAAATTCAAAAGAAACTTTTGAATATTTCTCAAGTTTGGTCTTCAACGACAAAACAATAATTATGGAATTTTTGGCAAACAATATGGAAGATTTGAGAAACAAAATGGCATTTTCGGATTTTGACACCTTGAAAGGACTAATTTCAAGTATGGTATTTATTCACTCTCAAAACAGTGTAGAAGTCTTCAACAAAGAAGCCCTGCAAAAATATTTGGGATAATTCTTAAATTTGATTTGATGTTTTTTAATAAAGATAGAGGCGGAATTTCGTAAACGAAATTCCGCCTTAATTAACTTAATACTCTATAATTTACCGCAAACCTAGAAAGGTTTTGTTTGGTTCAATTTCAATCTCAAATCTCTAAATCTTGCGATATCTTCCTGAGTTTTGCCTGAATCTCTAAATACTGCTTGAGATGTCGGGTGAACCATAAGAACATAATCCATGTGGATTTCCAAGAAATTGTATCTTCTCGGAGATTGGTTACCTGTTCTCGGGTAGATTTCAGCATTTGTTACCGCCAAAAATCTGCGTTCTTTATCATTCAACAAATCAGTCAATTCTCTGTTTGTGTTTGTGTATTTTGAAACATGCACAACCCCTTTAATATCGTGGTCTGCCGTTAAAATTGTAACCTCTATAGGTACTGTATCACAATGTTTAGCCATTTTGCTCTCGTCCTCTTTACTATTATTT
>CAVKDD010000094.1:0-5721 GCA_963654845.1 Acutalibacteraceae bacterium
GTTTTGCACTGTATAACAGCGATTTAACCTCGACATCATAAGACTTTTTAACATTCTCAAGCATTTTCTTTTGAGTTTCCGTCATATTTTTGTACGGATTATTGTTTGGTGTAGGTTTTGCAAGCAACATCAAATATTCCAATAACATCTTATCAGGAGAAAGCGTTATTCTGTGTTTGTTATAGAACGCCACAAATTCACCAAAATACTTATCTGCATCTTTAGACTTTTGAACCTTTGCCCTAATCCAATTATTCAATAGGACATTGGCTTTCGGTTGATATTTCGGGTCGATAGACTCAGATACAAAGAACTGTCTTTCAGCCTTAATTTTTTCGGCATAAAGTTTGACATTTTTATCTCGAGTTTCGCCTGTTGCAGTTTTTTCGTAAGGGAAAACATCATCGGCAACTACTTGCAACTTGTCTTTGTATTCCTTGACAGTTGTTTCGTTCGGATTTGTATTGATAATATCTTTCATCGCCTGTACTGCATTTTGTATTGTTTGGTCTTTAGAATTTTCCGCATAGAAATTCACTGCAAACGGTCCGATTTTTTGCCATAAATTTTCAGGCAAGGTCGAATTATCGTCTAAATTTGCCAATTCAGCCTGAAGTTCTCTAACATCACTAACAATATTCAAAATCTTTTTATTTAAAGCACTGTCTGAGATACTGTCTTCAATAGACGATTTGAATTCCATCAGAGCATTTGCAATCGCTTCAGGATTTTCAGTTTCGACTTTCGCATACGCAGGGAAGACATTGTACTTATCATAGTTTCTTTTTGCGTATTTATTGAAAAGTTTGTCTAGTGACAACGCTTCCAATTCGCCATTAAATTCGGTAAAAGTATCATCAAACGATTTTTTGACATACTCACCACCTACAAGAATTCTACCCAATTTTGAATAACGATAGTAAGGTTTTGTTTCGCTTTCATCAAACGAGTTGTAATGTTCAAGGTTATAAACCAATCCGAATACTCCATTTTGAACCTTCTCATTTTCTGCTCTAAACTTCTTCAAAACCTCATAACCTGTATTAGGTTTGATACCTAAAGCACTATCGGTTATTGTAGAATTGTATTTTGATTTAAAATCAGCCAACGGCATATCTTGAAGTTTTCTGAAAATTTTAGCAAATTCTTCATCTGTCGCAGGCTTGAAGGTGTCATCTATCCATTTTTCGATAGCAGGCATATTGTCACGTCCAAAATCAACGCTTTCCATATCTTTTTCATCAAAATACATATTTTTAGTTAAGATATCATGAATTTTTTGTGTTAATTCATTGACTTTGCCTGACGGGATTTCGACCTTTGATTTTTGTTTCAAAGTGTTTTTGAAACTGTCTGTCATCAAGTTGATTGTATGTTTCAAACTTCCGTCAAACTTCGATTTATCAATTTTTTCCAAAGAATTAACTATCGTTATCATTTGTTTTGTCGTCAAATTCAAATCGTTGTCTTTTGAAAAGGCTTTTAACAGCATCATAACTTCCTGATACGAAACAAAATTTCCGCCCATTGCAACTTCAGGATTTTTAGCAAAAACATAATCAAAGTTTTTGCGAGCCTCTTGGCGGATTTGTGTTTTTAATCTTGCAATCTTTTTAGGTGATAACGAATTTATAAAAAATTGCTTTTTATCAGGAATTGCATAATATGAATTTAAGGTAGCATAAGATTCAAGCAACAACTTCACCTCATCATTATCAGGCAAGGCATCGTATTTTGCTTTTGTATCAATACCTTTGTCAAACTTGCCTTGTCCCATAATTCGAGCTTCAATTCTTTCATAATTTCGTCTTGCCGCTTTTGGAACAGTATCAAGCAAATTGATTTTTTGTTGTAACTCATCACGAGTCATATTTTGAGCCATTTCTTTCAATTCTTCAAAATACCTGTCACAAGTATGAGTTGTATATCTGATACTTGAACTTAAATCTCTTGCTTTTGTTGATTCACCTTGAACAATAATATCAGGTAACATAGAGAACTTAAATTCTTCACCTTGAGCCCCTAACAATTTTCTGAACTGTTTGTTGTCTTTATTATCAACTTTATTTTCGCCAAGAGTATCAATCAAGTCATCGACCAATACTCCGTTGCGGAATTTATCACCGGTAATATATCCGCCGTCTCCGCCTGCTTTTTGATTGTAATCTGTTCTCAATAAGCCGTTTTCATCACGCCAAGAGTTTCGGTGTTCTGCCGCACCCCAAGTATTATCGTGGAAGATTGCATATTTTGTTTCAACACCGTCTTTTGTTTTTACGGGAACTTGTTTGATATCTGCGATATACTGAGCGTGCATACCAGGTTCATGTGTAAATACCGAAGTTGATGAAATTCCTGAATACGGAGAATTTAAGATTTTAGCAATCGCAACATTTCCGTCTCTTTCAATATAATGCGGTTTATCTGTCATACTTTCAAGGATTCTAACCTGTTGACGAGAATACAAACCGCCTTGTCCGTCATTAGCAAGCCAATAGACACCTAATGTAACACCAAGTTGTCTGAAGTGTTCTTTTAACGGAGTTGCAATAACTTTATATTGAGAATCAAGATTTCTTGTTGTTGCGGAGTACCATTTATTCAAATTGCCGCTGATATCTTTCAAAACTTCTCTTTCGTGTTTTGAAAAAGTCGTCAATTCTTTTGGTAAGTCCGCCATTTCAAGTCTTGAACCGTTCGGAAGTTGACGAGCACCTGCAATAGTTGAGAATTTATCTTGAAAAGCCGCCAAATCTTTTGCGGTAACAACTTTATGCTCCTGTTCAAGTTTTTTCATAATAAGTTCTTTAGGAATAACGGTATTCAGAATCGTTCCGTCCGCATCACGAACTTCCAAAGCTTCTTGGAAGGCTTTTGTTAAGAAAGATAGTTTGTTAAATTTTTCACCGATTTCAACGAATTTTTCAAGAGTGGCTTGTCTCGGGGCATCTTTCGGTAAGCCGTTTGCCTCATTAAAATCTCGGATTATGGCTCTTGAATCAGGGTCGTTGCTTTTCAACATTTCACCGAGATTTTCCAAAATGCTTTTGAAATCCAACATTTGGTTTTTACCGCCCGCTTTGTTGTAAGCATACAGGTAATCTTCCTCAGACGGATTATCTTTCATAATATCAATAAGCTTGTCTAATTCGCCTACCACCTGTCTTTTATCAGGTTTCATTCCCATATTGAAAGCCATATCTTTAAGGGTTTGTCTATTTTTATCTTCAACAATATTTCCCTTTATCGCCTCTAAATTCTTCAACAAAGTAGATTTGCGGTCACCCAGCATGCAAGCTTTGTACAATTCGTCAAAAGTTTCAGTCATTTCTCGTTGTAAATTATCCCTGTTATACGCTAACGAAACAGCCAAAGCCTCAGAAGAATCCACTTTGAAACGATTAAAGAAGGTTTCTTTTATTACAGGGTTTATTGTTCCTTTGTTCAACTTTTTGATAAGGTCGTCAATATTATTAATAATAAGAGATTCTCTATCAGGAAATCCGAGTTCTCTCATGGTTTCACAAGTCTTGTAAATATTTTCTAAGCCAAATTCCGTTTGTATTCTATAGGCAGCTGCCGCTTTATACAAATGTTTTGCCGCTAAAATTTTGTTTTCTTCAGGTGATTGAGTGGCTTTTGTAGTTTCTGAAATAGTTGATAACAACTCGGTAATATGTTCTGCCTTTTTATTAAGCAAATCACCGTTCACATAATCCAAATGAGTAGCAAGATATTTCTTGATTTTATTTGTTTTAACCTTGTCAGGCTCGTTTGGAATATACATAAATTCTTTTAATTCCTGCTTGTCGCTTTTCTCAACCGCTCTTGAATTTTCGACTTCCAAAGAACGCAAATCAGACAATACCTGACGGCGATTTTCTTTTGTTGAACTTGGTGCAATTTCACCCAATATAGAATTTAAGGAATTTGTATATTTTTGAATTTCATCAAGATTTTTACCCAATTCGTTCTTAACCTTGTTAGAACTTAATTGCTTGCCTAAAGCATCTTTTTTGCATTCTTTGATTGCATCTTTCGCTTTCAACAACGCTCTATAGTAATCTTGTTCGGACGAAAGTTCCTCACTGATATCAGCAATTATGTGACCATCAGTGAAAGTATCGAAAAATGTCTTGTCAAAAGCAACATAATTTTTTGTTGCCTCGTTAGTACGACCTGTTGCATCCGCAGCATTCATCCAGTTCAAAGCGGAAGCGTCAAGGATTCTGTAGCCTTGTTTCATCGCATAATCGTAGTCAATATAAGGTTTATTCACAGGGATTTTTGTATGACTTCCGAGTTTTGAAATATCGTATATCATCATGTAATCTTTGTCGTCCAATTCGGACAAAATCATATCCACATAATTTGCTTTGTCTTCATAAGCCATTTTCTTACGACAAATTGAAATAGCAGCACAAGAACCTACTGACAACTGGTTAACCGATTTGATATTCGGAATTTCCGATTCGGGAGTATCAATAACCATATCGTTTACCATTTCAGCAAGAACTTGAGTCTTTTTATCAGCCAACTGCGGATTTATCTTGTATTTCGGGCTCATTAAATAATTCAATTTCTTCATAATATGCAATTTTTGAGCAACCGAAATTTCAGAAGACGAAATCAAATAATCAAAGTTTCTGTCAAAATTTCTTACATTATCATATTTAATATTTTCCAATACATCTCTATCAACTTGGGACAAAATAGCTTCTCTCAAATTCAAAATTTCACGCTCGGGAGCGGTCAAAGGTCGTTGAGCCTTTTCAGCTCTTTCCATTTGTGCGTATAACTTTTTCTGTTCTTTTTTCGGGGCTTTTTCGATTGATTTTTTAGCGGCTTCGTTAAGTTCTGCACGCCAATCGTGATTAGGAGTTTTGCCTAAATCAATATTTGTACCGTATTTCAAATGTCTTGAAACTTCCAGCAAAAATTTTGCATTCTCCGCACCGCCTTCATTTGAAAGATTTTCAATAGCGGTTTGAATATTACGCTGGTTTATTACGTTCAAATCGTACGGATTATTTTTCTTTAATTGCTCTACGTTTTTTCTGTCTTGTCTTTTGCCTTCAAAATTGATAAATCGAGATGTAATTGAATGTATTTTCATAGTACCCCTTCATGTATTTTTTGTGCATGAAAATTCCTCAAGATAAAAATTTAACAGTATAGTTACAAAATTTTACATTTATTAAAAATATTTATGAGATAAAATAAAAATATGGAAAAGAGTTTTTACACAATCTTCAAAATATTTTTCAAAATAGGAACACTGTTACTCGGTGGCGGCTATGTAATTCTACCGCTGTTAACAAGTGAACTCGTTGACAAAAGAAAATGGCTGACGGCTGATGAGTTGTGCGAATATTACGCACTCGGAGCTTCACTTCCGGGAATTATCGCAGCAAATACCGCAATTTTTACGGGCAGAAAACTTTGCAGAACAAAAGGTGCAATCGCCGCAACTTTAGGCATGATAACACCTGCTTTCCTTGCAATAATTTTGCTTGCGTATTTGTTTAACGAACTTGTCACAAAACCGACAATTCAACACATATTTTGGGGTGTCGGAATTGGTGTAATAACCTTACTTTTCCTTGCTGTAAAAGAAATGTGGAAGAAATCAGTGACGGACAAATTCACACTCGGCGTATATTTACTTTGTTTATTGGCAGCTCTGTCAGGTAAAATTCCGCTTCCCGCAATCATTATAAC
>CAVKDD010000095.1:0-5718 GCA_963654845.1 Acutalibacteraceae bacterium
CAAAGGTTTTGTTGCCTTTCCTCGTCTTGCAAGTTTCTTCAAATCAACTCTTGACAAACATTTTGTATTAAGCGGAGCTCCGATTGTAATAAATTTGTCAACCGTTTCATACTCAAGTTTTGTCATCGGGTCGATATAATCAAGTTGTTCATCATTCGCATTTTTTAAGAAAATTTCCGCAAAATCCCCGTAAGAACATCTCAATATCGGAAACGCACCTTTTTCCAAAACTCTTTTATAAATCTCTTTGACCAAATCCTTCGCAAAAATTGAATCAGATTTAATCATTACCGTATCGCCTTTTTGAACATCTGTTGAATAATCTACAAGCACACTTGCATATTTTTCCCAAACTGTTTTTGACATAAATTTCTCCCTTCTTTAAATTACTTACAAAAATATTATAATATCATATTAAAATAATATAAAGGATTTTAATATTGTCTTGATTTGTAATATAATTGTAAACATACGGAGAGAAGAACAGAGGAGAGATTATGATAGATAAAACAGCAATAATTCACCCTTCAGCACAAATTGCGGAAGATGCAATTATCGGGCCTTATGTAGTTATTGGCGAAGGCGTAAAAATCGGTAGCGGAACAAGAGTAATTTCAAATGCTCACATTGAATTTGCGGAAATCGGTAAAAATTGTACAATTTCACCATTTGCGACAATAGGTTCAGAACCGCAAGATTTAGGCTACAAAGGCGAAGCAACAAAAGTTGTTATCGGCGATGAAACAATTATCAAAGAAAACGTAACTATCCACAGAGCAGCCGCTTGTGGTGATTACACAACAAGAATCGGTAACAAATGTTTGTTAATGGTTGGAACTCACGTTGCACACAACTGTGTACTTGAAGACCAAGTTATCATGGCAAACCTTGCAACCTTAGGCGGTCACGTTCACGTTGGTTTCGGTGCTTTCATCGGCGGAATGAGCGTTTTCCACCAAAATATCAGAATCGGTGATATGGCAATTATCAGCGGATTCTCAGCATCTCGTCAAGACATTTTGCCTTACTCAAAAGGTGAAGGCAGACCACCTGTTCCACGAGGAATTAACGTTATCGCAATGAAAAGACGCGGTGTTCCGTTAGAAATCAGAACAGCAACAAATGAAGCATTCAAATTGTTGATTTCAGAAGATTACAACACTTCTCAAGCGATTGAAAAAATCAAAGCGGAAATTCCAATGAACGAATATATCGAAAAAATGATTAACTTCATTCAAACTTCAAAAAGAGGCGTGTTGCTAAAATCACACAAATCAGGTCACGAAGCCTTGCAAGATGACTAATTGAAAAAGGTATATAAATTGAGCCCCTGAACTAACTTCAGGGGTTCTTTATTTTCCGAATTGCCACAACAATCTTACGATTGTCTTGGATTTTGGCAGGTCAAACTATTATTTTCAACATTGAACGCCTATTGTTAAGCCCAATGTAGGTCACGGCACTGCCTGACACTTAAATTTACGCCGTTGGCATAGCAATGCCAACCTACTTTTCAAAGGGCTTATTAACAGGCAGGGTCAGCATTTTAACATGTTGGGCAAGTATGTCCAACCGACAATTACCAAAGCTTTTCGTCATTCTGAAAATAACAAAGAAATCATCCAAGAAGGTCACCCTGAACTGACTAGAAAATGAGTTGAGATGAAATCGAAACGTAATTTTCTGTCCCTACTCGGTGTTTCAGGGTCTCTTCATCTCAAGATGTAACAAGTTTTTTGGGACTTAATCCCTTTGGTTTATTTTGGTTATTTTACCCCCCTTCGAAATCATAGATTTCGGTTCCCCCGCATGGGGGGCACATAATTTTTCAAAGCTTTTCGTCATTCTGAAAACTTAGAAAATTTATGCGAAAGCATTGAGCATTTAATTTTCTTGTTATTCAGAATCTGTTATAAAGTCAAACAGATTCCGGATCGGAGTCCGGAATGACTTTTGAAGAGCTTACCAAGTGGTTCATCATTCTGAAAGGCACACTCTCTTTACTTGCACAATTCTTCGGCTTGGTCGATTTTACCGTTGAAATTATTATCAACACCGTCAGAACACGAACCGACAGACTCTTTGCTTTCAGGACGAGCATTAATCTTCAAATATTTATTCGGAATCATCGTCCAAAGATACAAAAAGAAATCTTTATGCAACTTCGCAATCTTACTATCATGAATTATCAGCAAATTTTCGTCATTTTTATTTTCACCGCTATTTGAAAAATTCATAGAACCCGTAATCAAATATTCATCATCGACAATAATCATTTTTGAATGCAGTTTTCCTGCGTAATTCTCGGTCTTGAGCGGTATTCCGTTTGAACGCAAAATCTTATGTTTAGAATTTTTTGTACTCGTACTGTTTGCATCAATAATTACCCGCACATCAACTCCACGAGTTTTAGCATTGATAAGTTCGGTTGAAATTCCCTGATGAGTAATCAAAAAAGCAGGCACATAAATATATTTTTTAGCCTTCTTCAAAATTTGAACAATTCGTCCCGAACTCTTATCTTTCGGTGAAAAATAAATCTCTAAAGTTGTTTCACCAAGTTTAAAAGTTCTGTTATTCGGCAATTTTTCTTTTGCCGTGTGGAATTTACCTTTCAACATTTGCTCAAACTCTTTTTGATACAAATCCGCAACCTCTTTGGATTTGATAACCACGATATCATTCACATCATACCCTGACAAACCCGTTGGTGAAAAGTTCATCGACCCTGTATAGACAATCGAATCATCAAAAATTACAAATTTGTTGTGCATAAGATAATTACTTGAACTTTTTGCCCTCAAATTTCTATCGGACACCGAAACATTCGCCAAATTCTTAATAATTTGATTATCGTTATAATAAGTTCCCAAAACATCAAACGGTTCATCATAAATAAATCTGATTTTAACCCCTCGATTTTTGGCTTTTTGCAAGGCGTTAGTAATCGCAGGGATTTCGTTATACCCGAAAATCGCAATATCAATGCTTGTTTTGGAATTATCAACAAGGTTTACAAACGCTTTGCACGGTGCGGTTTTGCATTCGTTATTAGGTTTTAATTGTCTTGTGAAATCGGTTAAATAAGTCGTTATGCTACCTTCCGTCAAAGTCATTGGCGGTTGCGGGATTTGCGGAAGATTAAATATATTAAAATCCTTTTTGAATTTATATTTTTTATTCTTTATTTTGGTTTTGTGACAGAATTTGCAAGGCTTTGCATTAGTCGGAAGTTGTCTTTCGGGAATAATCACGCTATCACGAGCCACATTTCCGTAAGGACAATCAAGCGTATGGAATTTTCCCGAATGATGATTAAGGATTACAAGGTGTAATTTTCTTGCATTAGCAAGATTTTTTCGGAACTTATCCAAATCCCCAACCTTGCCGTTAGAAATTCCGAACCCGCTATGTAATAACATGGTTTTGTAATCGTAATCTTGAAAAGTTATGTCGGCAAATCTGCATTCTGTCGTGACTTTCCCCGTAAATTTGACTTTTGCATCAGAATTTTCAATTCTTTTCTGTACAAATTCCTGAGCCAAATATCCAAGACTTATGATATCGTTTTTGGAAAGGTTATACTCCTTTGAATACTTTGCAACAAATTCGTCTGTCGGTTCAAGCGAAAACGCTTCAAGATTATCAACACAAACTATCTCATCAGAATCAATAATTCTGTTTTTATTCAAATCCAGCCCGAGCTTTGTCGGTGAATACACGGTCAAAACATTTTTATAGCAATTTTTGTAATTTGTATAAATTGCAAACGCAACACAAAAAATTATTAAAATTATTGCAGTAAAATGTTTTCTCATTAGTCTAAATTCTTGTAATTTGCAAGGTCAAAACCAAGTCTTGAAATAGTTGCCTTGAGTTGCATATCTTGAGTTATTTCAAATTCTTTTGTATGAGAATTTTGGACGGAAGTTGAATATTTGCACGGATGAATTAAAGCCTCAGCCACACAATCATTTTCCAAAACCTCAAGCCCGTAATGTATCGCATCAGAATCCATCATGCCTGTAAATCCGACACCGATAATATAATCATTAGTTTTCAAACCGTATTTTTCAAGAGTTTTGCGGTTAATTTTTGTATAAAACTGCAAAAGTGCAATTTTTACCAAATTCAAAGGATAATTCAATGTCAAATATTTTTTGAATTTCGGAATAAAATACAATTCTTCATACTGAGTTCGGACGTATTTCAAACCGTATTCCTTAGCCAATTTGCAAGTAAGTTCAAATATCGGCGGAATTGCGTGAGTATGCACATGGGAATCCAAATGGTCAATCTTCACATCTTGCAAAATCTTTTCAATTTGAGCTCTAAATTCTTTTTCAATTTGAGATAACAATTCTTTTTTATTTTGATTAAAAACCAAATATTGATAGCTTGAGTTAAATTCACCGTTTACATTGGTAAGCAACGGACAATGGGTCAGCGGTTTGCCTTCCATAATGTTTAAATGTGCGGCAAGTCCCAAATTCGGACAATCAGGCAATATATCGTGAATAGCGTTTTCGTACGCTTCGCCGTTTGCACAAAGGCTTGCACTCGTTAAAAAACCGTTATTATAGCCTTCCAAAACCGCTTGGTTATGTGCCTGAGTTAATCCGAAATCATCTGCATTCAATATAAATTTTTTCTTTACCATAAGCTTCCCTTGCAATATAATGTTAATATAATAATGATATTAGAAAGAGGGCAACAATGCAAACACCTAAACTTGCGGTAACAATTCCATGCTACAATGAAGAATTATGTGTAGAAAAGACTTGCAAAAGACTGTTAGAAGTCTTTGACATGCTTATTGAGAAAAATAAAATCACTCAAGACAGTTACATATACCTCGTTGATGACGGTTCTGCCGACAAAACTTGGGAGATAATCGAGCGTTTGCACAACGAAAACCCTACAAGAATTAAAGCCCTAAAATTTATCAGAAATTATGGAAACCAAAAAGCCTTGACCGCAGGACTTGAAGGCGTTAGAGAAATCGGTTGTGATTGCGTGGTATCGATTGATGCAGATTTGCAACAGGATGAATTGGCTATCGAGCGTTTTGTTGATGAATTTATGAAGGGTAATGAAATTGTCTTGGGTATAAGAAACAGCCGAGATACAGACAGTTTCTTCAAAAAGACCACCGCCTTAATGTTTTACAAGGTCATGAATATGTTAGGTGCAAAAATTCCCGTTAATCATTCGGATTATCGCTTGGTCAGCAAAAAAGCACTCGATATGATGGCTCTATACCCTGAAAAAGCCTTGTTTTTGCGTGGATTTTTCTATGAACTCGGATTAAAAACTTCGACAATAAAATTTGACGTAAAACCGAGAATGGCGGGTCAATCAAAATTCAATTTTATGTCACTAATGGGACTTGCCCTCAACGGAATAACCTCTTTCAGCATTTTCCCGTTGAGAATTGTTGCCTGCTTAGGGTTTTTAATGGCGGTTTTTGCATTTTTGGTAGGTGTTGAAACGATTTGTGAAAAAATCTTCTTCAACAACTCACCAAACGGCGTAACCACCATGATTACCTTGTTATGTTTCTTCGGCGGTTTGCAAATCTTTTGTTTGGGCGTCATCGGAGAATATGTCGGACAGGTTTATAGAGAAGTCAAAGCAAGACCACGCTACATCAAGGACAAAGAGTTGGTATAATGTCACTTTCACGACCATTATTATAAAAAATATCTTATATAACGC
>CAVKDD010000096.1:0-5686 GCA_963654845.1 Acutalibacteraceae bacterium
AAAATTTTTGCGAATACAATGAGCAAATAAATTTTCTTGTTATTCAGAATCTGTTTTTATCTTTTCAACAATGAACACATCCTACCAACCCCAATGTAGGTCGGAATTGCCATTCCGACACTTAAATTAACACTTAAATTAACGCTGTTGGCATAGCAATGCCAACCTACTTTTTAAAGGGCTTATTAACAAACGGTATCTGCCTTTTCACACGTTGGGCAAGTATGCCCAACCGACATTTTAATAACTTTACCTAATCTAAATTATTTATACGGATAATCTGACAAAAATTCCCAATGGTCATATTCCAAAAGTCCGCCGCAAGTGCTTGGACTGGATTTGCAATCACTCAACAATTTTGAACGGTTGTCTTTATCCGCATCAAGTCTGCGTGAGCAAAACCCTTCAGGACACCAGCCAGAACCGCCGTTTGTCGGGCAAATTACAAACCAATAAGCATCATATCCCCATTTGTTGGGTCCACCGTCACCGTTATAATCATATTTCAACTCCAAACAACCGCCATGTCCGAAATTTTCAAGTGTTGAACCGTCAGGGAAATAAATTTTACTGCCGTCATCACTTTTTGTAGCCTTCAAATACGGTAAAAAATATGTGTCCCAAAATTCTGCTTTTGGCAGTTTGGTATTCCAATTTGCAGAACTGCCGTAATCATCTTCCGCAAGCAAAAGCATTTGTTTCATATTTGCATAAAAAGTCTTCAATCTTGCACTTGCGGTTTTTCGTCTGATATTTGTTTGCAGGGCAGGTATCGTCATTGCCGCAACAACTCCGATTATGCCCAAAGTTATCAGGACTTCCGCCAAAGTAAACGCTCTTTTCTTACAAATAATTCTCTTTAATATTTTTTCCAACCGCATAAACTTTTCTATATTTTCATATACTTTATGTCTTATATTGATAGTTTAATATATCGAAAGAATTTTGTCAATAATATATGATTAACGAATGGACAAAGAAGATTTTTTAAAACTTGGTTATAAAATTAAATATTTACGCAACAAAAAACAACTTTCTCAATTAGATTTATCACTGAAAACTGGCTTAACCACCCGAACAATCAGCCGAATAGAATGCGGTTCAATCGACCCGAAATATTCAACCCTCGTAAAAATCGCCGAAGCCTTAGAAACAAATTTGATTGAACTTTTAAATTTCAGTTTATAAAAGCAAAATTATGCCGTTGGAGTAGCAATTCCGATCTGCTATAAATAAACAATAAAAAGGTACGTTAGTTTAAACGCACCTTTTTATTTACAAAAAATTATATCTCACAAAACTAAATTCTGTTATTCCAAACTCCGCCTTGTCTGTCAACAAAAGCATCATAGCATGACCAAATTCTGAAAATACCTGTTAAGCCTAAGATTGCGTGAGTTGCGTTTTTGCTATAGCTTTGGTCGTTTACCGCTTGTCCTAACCCCGGCCAAATTAATAATGATAATGCCGCAGCACCTACCGATCTTCCGCTTACATGACCGTTTGTTCCGTGAGTTCCCGCAAATGCAGGAGTGCCAAGTGTCAACATTGACAACGCAATTACTGATAATACTAATTTTTTCATCATATTCCCTTTCTTAATCCCTCAATGAAGTCTTTTAAACCTCATCATCTTCATCTTCTAAATCTTCAATTCCTTTTTTCTCGGACTTGTTTTTATAAACATTATAGTCAAACGTAAATTTAACTTCTAAAGTATCTTCGTTATATCCGCTCGGCAATGGCGGGAACGGAGCAGCTTTTTTCAAAGCTTCCGTTGCGGAAACATCCATTCTTGAATTTCCCGAAGATTCCGTAACTGAATATTTACCCAAGTCACCGTTTTTCTTAATTATATAATTAACAACAACTTTTGTTGAATAATCCGACAACGGCGGACGCCATCTTCTTGTAATTCTTCGTTGAACTTTTACCATATAAGCCGACAAATCAGGAACTTTCACGGGTGCAACAACAGGCGGTTGCGGCTGAGGTTGGGTATAAACCGTTCTCGGCGGTGCCATTACATAAGTTGGAGCAGGTGTTTGAACAGGCGGTGCTGCAACAATTACGGGCTGTTTAACCTTTTGTCTGCGTTGTGGAATTGCCACCTTGCTTACCCCTGTTGATAATGTCGGAGTTTCAATCGGCGGTAATTCGTCTTCATCAACTACAACCTTCTCAATTTCAGGGTCATACTTTACGGGCAAAGCAACTCTATTAATTTCTTGCGAAGTCATAGGAGTATTAGTTCGCAAAACAGGTTTTGAAATCTGTTCGGATTCAGGTGTTAGCGGAATCGTGAGCGGTAACTGTTCAGGTTCTGCAAAAGTATCAATATCAACCGTTCTTCTCGGATTTACGGTAGGTTCTGCCAAAGCGGGAGCCGTTGTATAAAGTTGATTATCTATAACGGTCGGAACATTTGTGGGAAAATTCTGTTGTGTAGAATTTACCACAGGTTGTTTTGTTACGGGTTGAGAATACGCAATCGCTCTTTCCTGAGTATTTGTGGTATCTGCCTGTTGTCTGACGACAGGCGGAGTTCCGACTGCGATTGTACCCGCTTGCGGATTAGTTCGCACAGGAACGGTATTATTCAAATTTTGTGATTGATTATAAGTTTTTTGCGGGTTTTGCATTCTGATACCGTTTGTCGAAGTCGGTTGTTGCAAAATCAACGGTTGTTGAGAGTTATTTTGCTGAACAGGTTGAACAACTACAGGTCTTGACTGTGACGGTTGCATCGGCAAAGTCGTAAATTGCTGATTAGCATTCGGTCTTACTACCTGTTGCGGTTGCTGCTGAACCTGTTGTCTGACTTGTTGTTGCGGTTGTTGGTAACCCTGATTTTGATTACTTGCAACAGTGCTTGCCTGAGCATTCCCAAGCGGTGAAATAGCTAAAGTTTGAATTTGCCTGCCCGAATTTTGAGCAATTTGGTTATTTTCAGGCGAAGTTTGTTGAGTGGCAACATTATTCGGTTTTTGGTAATCAAAAGTAAATTGAACCAAAATACTTTCTTTATTAAAACCTTCAGGTAACGGCTCAAACGGTGCGGCTTTTTTCAAAGCCTCGATTGCGGCATTGTCAAGTTCTTGCGAGCCTGAAGATGCGGAAATTCCGTAACTGTCAAGCGAACCGTTTTTCAAAATTCTGTATTTTACAACGATTTGAGCATTCAAATCCATTGCAGGCGGAGCCCAGTAAGATTTGATTTTGTCCTGCATTCTTTTCATATAAGGTCCGAAATCGACATTCGGAGCAGTAGCAAACCCTGTCACACCTTCATAATTTGAAGACCTGCAAGAAATATTTGAAGCAAAGGCACTCACTCCGCCCGTCAACACCGAAAACATTGTCAGTACGGTTAATATTGTTGAAATTTTCGTTATAAATGTAAGTTTATCGGAAATTTTCATTTCTCCCCTCGCTTCTTAATTTTTAAAGGCTTCTTTTATTGACTGAACATAGTCAGGTCTTAAAATTCCTTTTTCGGTAATAATACCTGTAATCAGTTCATGCGGTGTAACATCAAACCCAGGATTAATAATGTTTACACCTTCTGCACAAATCGGTTTTCCGTTGATGTGAGTAACCTCTTCGTGAGAACGTTCTTCTATAACTATATCATCACCTGTTTTTATTGATATGTCAATGGTTGAAAGCGGAGCCGCAACATAGAACGGAATATTATGATACTTCGCAGCGATTGCCACCGTGTAAGTACCGATTTTGTTTGCGGCATCACCATTTGCGGCAATTCTGTCAGCCCCGACACAAACCATATCAATCATTCCTTTTTTCATAAAATATGAACACATACCGTCCGTAATCAAGGTTGTAGGGATTCCGTCCATAGTAAGTTCAAGAGTAGTAATTCGAGCCCCTTGCTGTCTTGGTCTTGTTTCATCGGCAAAAACCTGAACGGTATTATCATTTGCAAAAGCCGAACGAACAACGCCCAACGCCGTTCCGTAACCGACTGTTGCCAATGCTCCCGCATTGCAGTGAGTAAGAATTGTTGCACCTTTTGGCACGACTTCCGCACCGTAATCACCAATTTTTTTATTGATTTCAATATCTTCATTTTCAAGTTTTTTGCCATTAATTTTCAACTCTTCAATAAGCGTTTTTATATCGGAAGTTGAATTTTCAATGATTTCTTTTTGTTTTTTAATTGCCCACATAAGATTAACTGCGGTAGGTCTTGCTTGAGCCATATAATCCGCTTTTTCCAGCAATTTTTTAACAAATTCCTCACGAGAAAGATTTTCTTTTTCGAGTTCCTGTGCAAAAAGTACAACCCCGTGAGCACCCGCAATTCCG
Source organism: Acutalibacteraceae bacterium (assembly GCA_963654845.1). Lineage (GTDB taxonomy): Bacteria > Cyanobacteriota > Vampirovibrionia > Gastranaerophilales > Gastranaerophilaceae > Zag111. Next base: position 4,330 of record CAVKDD010000096.1, read on the forward strand.
ATAGCAGGAGCTCCACGAACTATCATTGTTTTGATTGCATCAAACATATCTTGTCCTGCAGTTATATTAATATATTCAAACTTTTCAGGGAATTTTGTTTGGTCAACCATTCTTGAATATGTATCAATCCATTCTATTGTTCTTATTTTTGATGTAAATTCGCTCATTTATATTTCCTTTTTATCTTGTAAAATCATCGTTTTGCTCATCTCTCGGGTGTGATTTTTCGTACATATCACGGATAAAATTGATTACATAATATGTCGCAAACCCTGAAAAAGCGTTTGTTGTAGCATTAAAAATCCCAATAAAGATTATAAAACATATCAATAACCACATTGGTGAATTTATAATTATGGAAGTCAAAATTTGATTGCTTGAGAAATGGAAGAATTTAAACAGAATTGCGGCAATCAAAGAATATGCGGCAGAGAAGAATATACTTGCATTAAACCCGACTATCGCCCCTGTTATAATGCTGTCCTTGATTGTGGTAAGGTCAAGTTTGCTGTCCATTATTAGATAAACCATAACAAGCGGAGCGGACAAAACCACGAGTATTACAAGCATCCAAACCCCAATAAACGGGATTACGCCCAAAAATCCGAGCAATACCCCAAGTATTGCACTGAATAATATAAGATTTTTTACCACATATCTATCCATAATCTCTTATACATTCTAGCATTTTTAATTTTAAAACTCAAATTTTTGCAAATCCTTCATATAATCAACACTTCTTGTATAAGAAATCGCAATGGCAATAGAATCCACAGTATCGTCAAGCTTAGGTAATTTGTCGGTTTCCAGGGCAATTTTAACCATTTGTTCGACCTCTTTTTTCTCAGCTCTTCCGTAACCTGTCAAAATTTGTTTAACTTCCATCGGAGTATATTCATATATCGGGACTTTAAATTTCTCCAACACCGTCAAAATTACCCCTCTTGCGTGAGCAACAGGCATGACGGTTGTTTGGTTTCTGAAAAAGAAAAGTTTTTCTATTGCACAAACATCAGGTTTGTAGGTTTCAACAATAGTATTCATATCGTTGAAGATTTCCAAAAGTCTTGCGGACTCTCTTTCGCCTTTTTTTGTTTGTATCGAACCGGAATGCAACAATTTCAAATTATCTTTGTCAGCCTCTAAAATAGAATAGCCGACTATCGCCATTCCGGGGTCTATTCCAAGAATTTTCATAACCACAATTTTATCAGGGTTTTATTTTTATGGCAAATTATGAAAATTTCTACACGAAAAATCGACTTAAAATTTAAGCCGATTTTAAAATTGTTCAAAATTTCCGCAAAAAAGTTTATTCTTCTTCAATTTCACTTTTTTTAATCGGAATATTTATAAC
>CAVKDD010000097.1:0-5656 GCA_963654845.1 Acutalibacteraceae bacterium
GGTTGTAATGAAGGAAGAAATCGTACAACTCGAAAAACAATTTGAAGAATTGACGGTAAAAATTTCGGTTATTGACGAAAAAATCGGTGAATTATTAAAACAAAAGAACGAAATTAATAATAAATTGATTGAACTTCAAACAAACAGCAAGGTTAAAGATTCGGAACTTGTGAGTATTCGTGAGCAAATCGAATCCTTCAAGACAAGAAGAAAAGAACTTGAACCGCAATTAAAAGAAGCAACCGAAATTCTTGAAAATGCAGGCGTTGAAATTGCAAAAATGGAACCTGTTGAGATTTCGGCGGACGAATTGAACGCAAAAATTCAACGATTAGACAAGAGAATGAAAGATTTGGGTGACGTAAACATGCGTGCGATTGTTGCTTACGAAGAACGAGCAGCAAGAAAAGCCGAACTTGATACGAGAATTTCAACACTATCAAACGAACGTCAATCAATATTAGACAAAATGAAAGGCTTCGAACAAGAGAAAAAAGAAGCCTTTATGAAGACCTTTAACGCAATTAACGAAAACTTCAAAGATATTTATCACCAGTTATCGGAAGGTGAAGGGCGATTGATTTTGGAAAACGAAGAAGACCCGTTATCTGCCGGCATGACTATCGAAGCAAAACCGAGAGATAAAACCACAAACAATAAACTCGGAGCTTTATCGGGCGGAGAAAAAGCACTAACGGCACTTGCACTTGTATTTTCAATTCAAAAATATTTGCCTGCACCGTTCTATGCACTGGACGAGGTCGATGCAAGTTTAGACACCATGAATGTGGAAAGAATTGCGGAAATGATTAAAAAGCAATCAGAAAATACCCAATTCTTGGTAGTAAGTCACAGACGTCCAATGATTGAAGCCGCAGTGCGAACTATCGGGGTAACTCAAAAAGAAAAAGGTAAAACAAAAGTTACGGGCGTAACTCAGTAAAAGGGATAAAAAATGACAACAGCAAACAATAATACTCTTAATGCGGAAGATATCGACATAGACTCGCTCGTTTCGGGAAACGGTCGTCAATTTGATGCAAATGACGGAATTGGCATTCTTGTTGAAATGGCAAAATCAGGGAAAATTGACCCTTGGAACATTGATATTCTTGATGTTACGGACAAATACCTTCAAAGAATGATTGAACTCAAAACAATGAATTTGAGAGTGGCAAGTCGTACACTGTTGTTTGCCTCAATACTTTGCAGAATGCAATCAAATATCTTGGCAGGACTTACTCTTGAGGAATTTCAGGAAGAAGATGATGCCGTTGCGGAATTTGATGATGACGGATTTCCGCTTGAGTATAACGATGATACGGAATTTATCCCGTCCAGCAATGTCGTAAGTTTTGACGAGGCTTTACAACGCAGAACAAGTATAAGACTGAACAGAAACCGTGTTGTTTCCTTGAAAGACTTGATTAAACAGTTGGAATTTTATGAAAAACTTGAAAAAAGAGCCTCAATGAAAAGTGCTCACGAAAGAGCAAAAAGACACGTTAGGAATTATTCGAGATTGACCCCTGAAGAAATCGTCTCAATGGCTCATGAAGAGTACATCGAAGAAGCCGTTTTGAAACTTAAGGACAATCTTGAACAAATTTTCACAAATCAAGACAAAATAGAATTGAACGAATTAACAATGCTCGGAATGGACAAAATCAGTGCATATATTGCCTTGTTATTCTTGAGCAGAGATACTGATTATGAACTTGAACAAAAAGAGTTTTACTCTGATTTGTATGTAGTAAAAGGTGGAAATAAAGATGCAGACACAACAGCTGAAGTCTAGAATTGAAGCAGTGCTTTTTGTTACTGCAAAAGCACTGACGGTTGATGAAATTGCGGTATATTTGGATTGCGAATCCGAAGAGATAGAAGAAGCAATTTTGGAATTGATTATGGATTATTCTTCTCGTGACGGAGCTTTAGAAATTGATGACGAAAACGGCTATATTCTACAGGTTAAAGAAGAATACAGTGACATTGTGGAAAAAATTTGTCCGATTGACCTAAAACCTGCAGTTTTGAGAACCCTGCTTGTTATCGCACTAAAAGAACCTATCCGTCAAACGGAACTTGTAAGACTTCGCTCGGGAGCATACGAACATGTAGCAGAACTTGTTGAAAAAGGTTTGGTTTCAAAACACAAAGACAAAAACGGCAGAAGTATCAACATCAAAACCACGCCAAAATTTGCCGAGTATTTCAAATTAAAAGGCGATACGAGAGCACTTGCACAACAGTTGGAAAAAGAATTGGAAGAAAAACTCAATGCGTAAAATTTTACTCGGAATACTTTTAATTGTTTTACTTGTGGCATTGTTTTATAAGTCACCGTTTTCGGCAATGTACAATTTTAACAAAGGGAAAGAATTATATCTTGCAAATAATTACGAGCAGTCTTTGCCGTATTTTGAAAGAGCCTTATTTGCAACGCCAAAAGATAATTTGATGCGTTATACTTACGTTTTGGCACTTTCAAAAGCAAAACCGACATATACCGTACAAAAGAAATTATACGACCTTGCAAACTCAGAACCCAATGACGAAGCCGCAAAAACCGCAAAATTAAAAGTAGCGTTTCTAAAATCTTTGATTTTCTCGGAGTTTAGAGGAAATTACATAAGCAACGCCGTTTTTGGAAACGATATTCTTCGTTGGGATATTCGTTCGTTCCCGCTAAAAGTCTATATTGAAAACTCTAGCGATATTCCGAGTTACTACGTTGAAAACATAAACAAAGCCTTGTCATTGTGGTCAAACAGCACAAATTTTGTTAAATTTACACAAGTTCAAAACGAAAAAGATGCAAATATTGTAATTTCGTTCAAGGATTTGCCTGAAGATTATTGCAAAAAAGATGTTTGCAGTTACGTTGTAGCCTTCACTGAGCCTGAAATTTCAAGTCAAAAACTTCTAAAGAAAATGAATTTGACTTTTTATAAAACAAACCCGAGACACTCTAATTTTACACCGCAAGAAATTTTGAATACCGCCTTGCATGAACTCGGTCACACCTTAGGAATAATGGGACACAGCAATAATCCGAGAGATTTAATGTTTGCTCAAAAGGATAACGGTTCAAGATATTTTGCTACTTTGCCAACTCCGAATTTTACAAGGAACGATTTGAACACTCTCGTTTTGTTATACAGAATTAAACCGACAATTTCAAACAATCCGAATTTGCAAAGCGAAACCTTCTATTACGCACCGATTTTGATAGGTGAAGATGACGAAAGAATAAAAAATAAAATCATTGAAAACCAAAATTATATCAAAAATTACCCGACAATCGCAGGCGGATATATCAATTTGGCATCTTCTTATGCGGATTTCGGGGATTTTCAAAGTGCGATAAACACCCTTCAACAAGGCGAAAAATACATCAAAAGTAATGATGACAAATACTTGATTGAATACAACAAAGCCGCAATTTACTATAACATGCAACGTTATTCGGAAGCCTTGACTGCCGCTAACAATGCAAAATCAATAAAAGATGATGCAAGTATCAATGAATTGATTGAAGAAATACAAAATTTAAGCAAATAAAATTGTATTTTTCGCAATGTATTCAAAGATTTTCAGAAGTTTAGTTGTCAGATTTTTTAGAGATGACCATAGCATTTGAAAGAGCAATACCTCCGATTTGTTGCGGTTTGTTGACGATAACCCCGTTCACATACATTACGGTAGAGCCGCCACCGTCAAGGTTAATTGCATCAACACAACCTAAGGATTTCATAAAATTAGCAAGTTCGACAAGCGTAAGCCCGACAGAATGACCTTCTCGCCCGTCAGCAGTAATCAAAATTAAATCATTGTCTTTTGTATAACCTATTGCGGTTCGAGGATTTCTGCCCCCGATTGCTTGAAGTTTTTCAGCCGTCATATCGACATAAACCTCACCGTTTTTAACCAAATAAGGTCCACCGCCGATAATATGTTTTGCATTATTCCAGCCCGAAGATAGCAATAATTGAGTATCAACCGCACCTGCACCAAATAATTTACTCAATTTTGATTTAGGCCCGACCAAAACATAGCCGTTTTGCGGAATAGAAAGGGGATTGGCAGAAGCCGCCGTAATCCGATTATTTTCAACACGAAGTTGAACTCCATACTGTGGAGAAGCAGGGGCAACGGCTCCCCAATCCCGAGTGTACATCAATATATATGAGGATAACATGCGTGGTTGGTTAATATTATCTATAGGAATTTCGTACCCGTTACCAATAATTTTGCCTTTGAATTGTACACGGTCAACCTTATAACCGTTTTCAAAAATTCCGAAAGCAACCCTGTCATAAATCGGACCTGTGTATAATTTATGATTAATCATCAACGTTCCGAGCGGAACACCCGTTTGCGGCTTGAAGAATCCGCCGTTTATCGCAACTATTGAATTTGTATTTTGTGCAATGGTTCTAACCGTTCTTTTACTGTGTAAATAGGAAGACGAAGCAACCGCAGGGCGAACTTCATAATCTTTAGCAACAAGTTTATTAACTTCAACAATATTCAATCTGACAGGTTTTCCGCTGAAATACCTTGTCATACGGATGTGTTTAACCCCGTCAGCTACATCACTTACATAATAACCTTGATATTTTTCTTTAATTCGTGCATCAAATTTATTTTTCAAATACCCTGAACTCAGACCGTTATTGATGTATTTGGTCAAAGTTGTCATTGCAGGAACCGTCAAATTTGTATTTGCAATCAAATCATTTGCAAAAATTGAAGGCATAAAATAGAGATTATACAAGACAAATGCTAAAAAGAAAAATCCCGCTGCATAAAAATGCGACTTCAAATTAAAAAATGAAATTTTGCGTGCAAAAATCGTATCCATTATATCATCACCTTTCAGTGTTAATTTTTCGGATACCTTTTTGATTTTAGAGTGGGGCGGGGAATAACACTCATCAGAAACCTATGAGGGCAAATAGGAACTTCCTATTAATATTTTAAACTATCTTTACAAATAGTTCAATCCTTTACCCTGCTTGGGTTTTACAAAACTAAATAGTGGCAAAGTTACACTATTTCTGTTTTTGAATGTCATCAATTTTTATTTAAAATAAAGATAAATTAAACCAATGTATCTAAAATATTCTTAACTTTTCCAACTTCTTTGGGTTGGACTTTTTCAACATAATCCGTTGAAATCGCTGACGGTTTTCCTGTAGTTCTTGTTAAATGATAAACAGCAAAGTCTTTTGCACCTTTGCTTCTTGCTTTTTCGGAAAACGAAATAAATAAATCAGCGGCTTTTCCTAACAATGTTTCTTGAATTACAACATTATCACCTTGTTGAGTAGTTCCGATAAAACTATCAAGATTTTTTGATTTTGCTTCAACAATTTTATCAAATGCCTTATTTACAACGGCTTCCACGTTCTTTGATTTTCCTGAAAATGATTGATTTCCTGCATAATTAACAGGACTGATATTTTGTACTAACATTATGAATCCTCCAACTGAGTAAGTGTATATTACACACTCATTAGAAGACAAAATCAGTCGGTTGTCAATATAAAAAATAAGCATTAAGTCCTGAATTTCTTATAATAAACTTGATAGTTTGGCCGATAGTCATTCTGAACAGCACGAGCAGAGTGCGTAACGAAGTGAAGGCACG
>CAVKDD010000098.1:0-5621 GCA_963654845.1 Acutalibacteraceae bacterium
ATATAATCCTAAAATGATGGTTGCAAGAATAAATTACGGGCTAATTGCCTCAGAAAAACTCGGTTCGTTTGATGAAGCGATTGAACAGTATGACAATGTAATTAATACCAAACGAAGACTACTGACTATTCCTTATGTCTATGATAACAAATTGAGTTCAAAAGAAAATTATGCGATTGCGTACTACAATCGTGGTGTAACTTACAAAATGAAGGCTCTTTACACAACGGATAAAGTCCTAAAAAGAAAATATTACAGCAAAGCTATTGAATCTTATGAACATGCCGTTAAGATTGACCCGAATAATTATGATGCACAATTCAATCTCGGATTGGCTTACCATGCTTTCGGTGATTACAGAAGAGCGGGTAAATGTTATTGTAAATCCATAAACTTGCAACCGATGAACTATGATGCTCATTACAATTTGGCGGTTTTACTAAAAAGACTTGGTCATTATGATGATGCTTATGAGGAAATCGATAAGGCGATAACTTTGATTACCGCACTGGATGAAAATTCTTCCGTTCAGGCTTATGTTGCCGTTGTAATGAACGATATTACACGTAGTGCTTACAGGTCAAAAGAAAACCGTGAAAAAATGCAAAAAGTTTTGAAAGATTCAAGAGTAAGAGTTAGCAACGAAAAACCGAAATCTTCATGGAAATTCGGGAAAAAGAAAAAAGATAAAGATAAAAAATCAAAAGAAGAGAGTTCAAGCATAATTGACGGAAGAGTAGTAAGAGAGCAGGACATGGACAAAACAATGATTGAAACCTTTGGAACATGCCCGTCTATCAAATATTTTGACCCTACTCAGAAAGATTTTGAATATACCGAAGAATACTAATTTTCATTTTAATCTCGTTACCCACTTTAATATTTTTGAAAAATAGTTTAAAATATTAATAGAGAAATGAAGATTCAACCTATAACATTCAGAACAGTTACCCAAAACTCACAGTTTGAGCCTTCGGGTTCAACGGGGAGTAATATTCAATTCGCAAAAACCGTTACTAATCTGAATAATATTCCCGCATATCGACCTGTTTCGTTTGGCGGTATTCAAAATTCTTCAAAATTGAGGGCGTTGTTTGCATACAAATTGCCGTGTATGTATAGCGGAATAACTTTGATAGACCCGAAGCAATACAGCAGGTGGCAAAAATCTAATTTATTTGCTAAACCGATTAGTGAAGTTATGAAAACGTTGGACTCTTACGAGGACAGTTTTATCGGGTTTGAGGGAAGGCTTTTTAAAATTCTGAAAGAACGAGCAAGTGTTACTCCCGACAAGCCGATTAAACTCATTTTGGATGAATTGAAGCCTGTTTATTGCCGCAGATTGCGTAAAAAACAAACTCCCGTTTTTTATGAATTGAACGAGATTTTTAAACAGTTGCCTGATAAATATTATTCAAAATTCAAAGCGTTAATGGTGGATACTCATAAAAAATTGGACGAAAAACCCGTATATATACCGTTTTCATCTTATGAATTTAAGTATAAATTAACAAAAATCACAAGTTTAATTGATAACGGAACCGACCTGAAATCCAAAAAGGTTATGCGAAAATTGAACAAAGAAGCAAAACGTTTTGCTAATACGACAAGCAACTGTACGTTGGAACATCAAAAAGAGGTTTTGAAGTTTTTAAAAGTCATATTGCGAAAATCGGTTTTGAAAAATCATGAAGGTTTGAACGAATTAATGGCTGAGGCTAAGGCAAGACTTGATAAGAATGAAATTGTCGTATCTTTTTCAAGAAAAAACTTCATGTATGATTTGGTAAAAATTATTGAAGATATTAAAGATGACAATATTCAGGCAAAAGTTATAAGTACGGCACAAAAGCTTCCGACATCAAAAGAAAGTTTTTCGGCGTTTATGATGAAATTGATGCCTGCAACACCTGACAAAATCGGACATGCTCTTGTTTGGCCGTCTTTGGCATCAGTTGAACATATTTTGCCGAGATCTTGCGGCGGTCCTGATTTGATGAAGAATTTTGGAGCAGCTTCGACCCGTGAAAATTCTGAAAGAAAAAGCATTGATTTCTTGAGTCAAATTCAACGCCGTCCGAATACTCCGTTATACTGTCAAAAACAGGTGGATAGGCTTGTTGAACTCTATCGTCAGGGGGTATTTTACAAAATAGGGTTAAGTCCGAGATATATCAGAGATTTTAGAAATACAATTTACGAACAGTCAAAACATCAAGTGTTGTTGGAGGTTCCGGCACTGCCTTAAATTATCTTTGTGAATAATTAGCCTTTTACTGCACCTTCATTTTCACCTGAGATGAAATATTTTTGCATCGCAAGGAAGAAAATTAAAATCGGGATTGTTGAAAATATTGAACCTGCTGCGATAAATCTCCAGTTTGAAGAGAACATTCCCTGCAAGTTGTTTACTCCGACAGGCAAGGTGTACATTGATTCTTTTGTCAAAATAATACTTGGCCATAAGAATTCGCCCCACGAGCCGATAAAGGTAAAGATTGCAAGGACGGCAAGTGAAGGTTTTACCATTGGTAAAAGCACTTTCCAAAAGACTTGAAAAACATTGCATCCGTCAACGATTGCGGCTTCTTCCATTTCTCTCGGGATAGCCAAAAACGCTTGACGCATAAGGAAAATTCCGAAGGCACTGACCGCAAACGGCATTATCAAACCGATAAAACCTGCGGTATTATTCACACTGTCCACCAAATGTAATTTCAAGGTTATCAAATATACGGGCAACATAATTGCTTGAAAAGGTATCATAATTGTTGCCAAAATTGAGAAAAAGGCGATTTTTTTGCCTTTAAATTCCATTCTTGCAAGCGGATATCCTGCAAGGGAAGACAAAATTAAATTTAACAAAACAGTTCCGCCCGCAACGACCATACTGTTTATGAAATATCTCATCAAATCCACCCTGTGCCATACGCCCACATAGTTAGCAAAGGTAAAATCTTTTGGAATAATTGTCGGCGGGTATGCAAAAATGTTTTCACTGTTCCCTTTTAAAGAGGTGGAAAGTAGCCAAATAAAAGGAAAAATTGATAGTAGTGACGTAAATATCAAGACTGAATGTATTGAAAATTTTTGTAAGATTTTTTTTATCATATTTGATATTTCTTCCTTTCAAAACAACAAATATTTATCAGTGAAAACACCATAACTACTGCCAAAAGAATTACCGCCATAGCTGAAGCGTAGCCCAAATCAAGGTTTTCAAACGCTTTTTCATAGATATAATAAACGATTGTTTTTGTTGAATTTAGCGGTCCGCCTTTAGTCATAACGTAAATTTCGGCAAAAATTTTCATTGCGGAAATTGAACTTATTGTGGTAACAAGTGCGATTGTCGGCATAATGTGCGGTACTGTTACCGTCAGATGTTTTCTTAAAAATCCTGCTCCGTCAATGTCGCACGCTTCGTATAAATCTTTCGGGACACTCATCAAGGCGGCAAGATAAATCATCATATAATATCCGATACCTTTCCAAATTGTTAGCAAAATTACCGAATAAATCGCATATTTCGGGTCTGTCAGCCAACCTATCGCAGGTATGTGAAATACGCTCAGCAAATAATTCAAAACTCCCTGTTCTGCGTAAATCCACTTAAAAGCAATCGCCGCTACTACAACGGAAACGATAACGGGCAGATAGATTAAAATTTTGTATAAAGTAATCCCTCGTATTTTTTGATTTATTAGAATTGCCAAAAACAACGGAATTATTGCCAAAATCGGAACTGCCACAATCAAATATATGAAAGTGTTTAGCATAACCTTGTAGAATATCGGATTTTTGAAGATTTCCCAATAATTAGCCAAACCGACCCAATCCGCATTGTATATGTTGTTTGAATAATCTTGGAAACTCAATATTACCGTCTGAAAAAACGGAATAAAGAAAAACACAAGCAAAATTATTCCTGCGGGAAGCAGGAATAAATATGGTGCAAATTTTCCATAATATTTGAACATAAACTGATTATGACACTATATTTAGTGTTGGTCAAGTTTGTTGCTCACTTGGTTTAGATATATAACATGCCGTCTTTTAATAAAGAATCGCTTTTGATTTCTCTATTTTTTAGTTCATCAACCACTTCTGAGCAAGCCTCAACAAATTTGTCTTCGGTTTCACTTGAAAGTTTCTTTGTGAAATTCAATTTCTTTGAAATTCCCAATTCCGTTTCAAGCATTGTTTTTTCGGCTTTTAGAGCGTTAAATACTTTTTTAACCTTTTGAGCAATTTCGTTGTCAGGAAGTTTTGATAATTTCTTTGTGGCATCAGAAGTAAGTGCGGCTTCGTATTCGCCGTTAAAGTTCCCGTCAAGCAAATCAAAACCGATATTGTCACCGTGTTTAAAACTTCCGCTGATTGCGACTGTGTCGTTAGGTGAATTTGCAGTCAGTTTTTCAAATTCTTTGCCGATTTTGTTCCAACGTCCTTTGTTTGCAACGTTTGTAATATCAAGTCTTGCAGTAAAATTAACATTGTTGTTTGAAATAGGGTTCATTTTTAATCCTTTCGTTATGTTTTCGCCTGTAGTTTTATTAAATCACTTAAAGAATAATTTTGTCATCAATACTTTGCTAACATTCCGCAATCTATTAGCGGGTCTTTACCTCTTTCTTCCAAAAGTATCGCTCTTTGCAGATTTCTAAAAGAGTAAATATAATCCTGAGCAATTTCGTCAGGAACTTCTTTTGAGGTGTTCAAAAGCTCCATTATTTTTGTGTTGCAATCGTACATTATTTGACTTTTTTTGAGTACGGTAAATGCACTTTTTATTTTTTGAGCAATAACAGAATCCTGATATTTTGATAAAAACCAAGTTGCTCCTGAGCTTAATTCCACTTGAAATGCCGTATAATCATCATAAACCAAATTTATACCGATTTTGTCACCGTTTTTCATACTTCCGTTAATCAGTACAATATCATCTGGGTAATCTGCTGTGATTTTTTCAAATTCTTTTCCTATTTTGCTCCAGCGTTTTTTGTTCGCAACAAAGGTTGTATCAAGTCTTGCAGTAAAATTAACGTTATTATTTGAAATTGTGTTCATGTTTCCCTTTCATAAAATAAATTCTTTTGAAAATTTTTAAAACCTCTCAAGAAAATTTTTGCACCATTTCTTGGGAAATGTTGCGAAATGTAAAGGTGTTTTGGTAACATTTATTCACAAAAAGCAACTTTTTTTTAATTCATGTTTTTATAATAATGTAGGGAAAAAGGAAAGTATTAAATGTCTAGTCAAATCAATGGTCTAAATATTCCGGTATTAGAAAATAAAAAACAGGTTGCGTTTAAGCAAAACCCTGTTCCGCCGCAAGAAAATCAGCAACAAACCTCAATGCAAGGTACACCTGCTGAAAGACAACAACAAATTAATCAGGCTGTTGATAATTCATATCTTGCCAAAAGGGTAAACGCTTCGCAAGAAAATAATCCTTTGGCAACCGCAGCACTTGGTGTAGGTTCTTGGTACGGCATATCTCAAGGCATGGACTATGTCAATAACAAATTGAGTGGTGGCGATTATGCTAAGACTATTTACGGCAAATTTGGTAATGCCGGTGACAAGTTCACCCAAAAAACTCTTGTCGGTAAATA
>CAVKDD010000099.1:0-5600 GCA_963654845.1 Acutalibacteraceae bacterium
GACTCTATGTGAGCAATCAGTTTCCGAAATTGAAATCGTATAATCTTTTTCCAATGTGTTTTTTGACATAATATAACTTCCGTTCAAAATTATTATATAAACGTCAAGATTTGGCAAGAAAAACTATTTCAATTTTTTCAAGGAAGAAATAAAGTTGTTATGCTCAATATCTCCGTCAACTTTCGTCAAAAATATCTGACAATCCTTCTCGTCCGCTTCGATTGGCGGAATTTGAGAAATCTCTGCTGAATAATAATTTATATCATTGTTTCCGCTCAATGGAATACGATTTGACAAAGCGTTCAAAGATAAATTACGCAAAAATCCGAAAGTTCCCTTCTTACGGTTAGAAAATTTTGTATAAATTCTCAACGCCGCATCCTGATTTTCCAAATTATAAGTTCCGATTATGAAAGAACTCAGTTGCGGAGCGGTCGAACGTATCATAAGCGGATAAACGACATTATCTTTTATCTTCAAATCACCTTTGATAATATCAAAACTACCCTCAGGAATACTTACCAAATCCGAAACAATAGACGGGCTGACCATTGTTACGGGATTTCTGAAAATTGCCGCCACCTTCATAACATATTCAATCAAGCCGACTTTACCGATTATACCTTCATCAACTCTAAACTGTATTCTTCCGTTTAACTTCAAACTGTCATCCGTATTCAATTCTATCAAGCCCATTGCCTTGCCCTTAATCTCTTTTGAAAGATTAAGCAAAGAAGTTGCGATAATATCCGAATTTACGTCCTTCACCCCAAGTCGCATTGCATACTTGTGATTTTTCAAATCGCAATCAATTTTAGCAGTTGAAATTCCTTCGGCAATATTAAATTTATTAGAAGTAATTTTCAAAAAGCTGTTTTTATCCAAAGACATCGTTGCGATAACATCTGAGAAATTTATCCCCTTATAAAAACCTTTCGCAACCTTCAAAACGCCTTCTTCAACAATCAAATTTGCCAAATCAAAAGCCTGAGCATTTGCATCGGCATCAACGTCATCCCCGCCCTGCTCGATAGAACGTGCAATTTCGGCTTGTACGTTGTCAGAAGCTTGAGTCGGTTGTTGTGCGTTAAAGGCTTGCAAATATTTTTCAATATCAATATTATCCAAATTCAAGGTAATATTTTTGACAACAATCGGGAATTTTATTTCATTGACAATCGCACCGTCCAAACCGTATGTTGAGCGGCGATATCGACCGTCCGATTTGATATTTATAAGGTTATTTTTTGCGGTAAATTCACCACTTTTTATAAATAATCTTTGTGCAGGAATTGCAACCTTATCCACCTTCATTGAACCTTCTAAAACAGGAAATTTTCCCGTGTAAATAATTCGCATATCCCCCGAAAAACTGCCGTTTTTAAACAATTTTTCCTTAAGCAACATGTTGATAAACCCGCTCGGCATAGGTTTTGGCAACGAAAAACCAAAATCTTTAACAAAAGTTTGCCCGTTAGAAAAATCGATATTTCCGTTCATACTCACAATGTTGATAGGTTTTAGTTTTTTACCGTCAACAGTGCCTCTATCGGCAAAATAATCCAAAGATTTTATATTCAGCAACATATTTTCAAAGTGCATTTTTGCCGCCAAAACTCGATTGGCATCGTCATTCATAACGGATTCTTCGCCGTCTATGACAAATCCGTTGCCCTTTTTGAACATATAAAGCCAAGTCAAATCAATTTTATTATTTTTTGACTTCAACATAACCCGAGTGTCCGCTTTTCCGTTAATTCTAATCGGATAATTTATCATTTTTGAAAGATAATTTTTAGCAAAATCATCGACAACAATAGCATTTCCCGTCAAATCGGTATCAATGGTTTTGAGATAATCTTTAACCGTTCCGCCAAAATCCATTGTATTTGCGGGTTTGTCGTTGTAGTAGCCCTTAAAATTTTTCAAATCTATTTTATAATTGTCAAATTTCACATCCCCGTGAGTCAACAAAATCGGCAAATCCATAAGCGGAATGAGTTTAAATCTCAACTTGTTCAATTTAACAGAACCGTTCAAATTTTTGTTATCCGCATTCACATCAAAGTCGAAATTTCCCGAAATATCTTTAAAATAAACCAACTGTTCGCCAATATTATTCTCAATAATTTGAGTATTCAACAAACTCAAAACCTCAGGAATTTGGAAGTTTTTAGAACGCAAATTGACAGAATAGTTGTATTTGCTGTCAAGAAAGCCTTTCAAATTGACCGTAGATTTTGCTTTGTTTCCTCTTTCAACCAAAATTTTTGCGTTTTCGATAACAATTTTTTCATTATTTTTTAAAGAAACTTTCTCCTCATCAACCGCCGAAAGCCTGATAGTTTCCTTACCTTTTGAGACCAAAAGATTAGCTTCGTAAGCGATTTTTTTATCATTTTTTTGCGGAGTTATTCCGAAATTTTTGGCATTTAATTTCATTTTAGTTTTGGCATCTAAGGCATACAAAACCTCAAGATTTTTCACCCCCAAAGTCGAATGAAAAATGTCAACTGAATACTCGGATTTTTGAGTCTCCTGCTTTCGATTAAAAAACGGAAGTGCTAAAAGTTTATTTACATCAACAAAAATACTTTCTGCCTCAACCGTATTTATAATAATATTTTTCTTTTTTAAAATTTCCTTTAACGACAAAGAAGTATCAAAGTTTTGAACCGTTAAAATTTTAGGAGTTTTCTTTGTATAAATCGAAAGGTTTTCCACCCCAAACTCCACCTCAGGAGTGAGTGAAGTTTTTAAATGAGGATTTTTGATTTCGATTTTTGTTTCGGGATATGCTTTTTCCACAATATTTTCAGCATAATTTATAACCTTCGGATTAGACACCGCATAAGGCAAAACGTACAAATAAATCAAAAACGGCAATGCTCCGACAAACGCCAAAAGCACAGTCGAAGTCAAACAAAATTTCAATACTGATTTTACATGTTTTAGTTTCATAAACTCTCTTTCGATAGTCATTATAACACGACAAAAAAATTTTTCTCCATATAAAAATCTCCGCATAATTCGTGATACAATGTAATTATGATAAGAAGATTTTTTGCAGTAATTTTATTGTTATTATTTTTGACACCTTGTTTGGCACAAGATATTGAACAAAATTGTCAGGTCAAGGTTGTAACCTTCACGCAAGACGAAAAATGGGGTTTAAAAGATAAAAACAGTGATAATATTTTGGTTGAACCTATTTACAAACGCTTAATCAGAGTGGGCGACAATTCTTGGATTGCACAAAACAAAAAGAACAAATACGGTTTGATTGACCCGCAAGGAAATGTATTAGTACCGATAAAATATATCCATGCCGACAGAATTGTCAACAAATTTGCAAAGTTCGGGAATTACAGCAACTACGGACTATATGACGAATACGGAAACCAAATTTTACCGCAAAATTACCGCAAAATAGAAATCCTTTACGGCAAAATGTTTTTGACCTACAAAAACTACAAATACGGCGTTGTCGGCTATGACGGAAAAGTAATTTTAGATAACGTATTTGATGAAATTTACATGCCAAAACCAAACGTCATGAGGTTGCAATACAAAACCCGTTGGTACGAAATCGAACAGGTAAAAGCAGAAACTCTCACCCTGCCCGCCGAAGCAAAAAATACCCTCAAAGACACGGAAGACTTTAATCTCGGAAACATCGTAATAAATACGGGTGTAGTTTCGGGGTATTCGGTTTTGACGTTTTCCGACTATGTAATCAAACTTATTTCATCGATTTCACCGGCACATGAGGAAACAATAGACGAACTCTTACTTTCACAAGGAACAGACACTGTCGATATTTTGGTGAAATTGACATGGCTTCCGAAATATCCGTTCGTTTTCGGCAGAAAATATTACGAAAATGTCCGCAACCCGAACAACGGCCCGTTGACAAACGTTCGTAACGAATTAATCCAACAAATTAAGTAAAATTATGATTGAAAATTATAAAAAATATTTAGACATAATTCAAAACAAACTTGACCTGTTTTTTGAAAAACAAAAGGAATATATTTTTTGCAAAGAAGGTTGTGCAAAATGCTGTCAAAACGCACAATTTCCGTATAGCGAGATAGAATATGAATATCTTTTGGACGGGTATAAAAAATTACCAAAAGAAATTCAAGAAAAAATCAAAGAAAATGCAAAACTTGTCCTGAAAAACAAAAAGAATTTCAAAGAAAACGGCGAAAATTTCACCTACCAATGTCCGTTTTTGATTAATAATTCGTGTGCGTGTTACGAAAATCGTGGAATTATTTGTCGCACTTTTGGGCTGTTAAGTAGCGGAGCGGACGACAAAAATCCGCAAATGCCGTTTTGTATTTTAGAAGGTTTAAACTATTCAAATGTTTATGACAAAGAAACAAACCGCCTGTCAACGGAAAAATTTGAACATCTGAACCTCAAAACACCGCCAACCATTTTCAATATTGATTACAAAACTCTAACCGACCCCGATTTTGAAAAGTGTCTTAATTTCAAATTCGGCAAAGTTTCGGCACTGATTGACCATATCGAACGCCACCCTCTACCTTGAGCGTTTTATGCCTTCCAAAATAAACCCTCGAGCCTTTAGGGCTTCTTCTTTTGTTAAAGGTTTAACCTCTTTTAGCGGATAATTTATCCCTAAATTTTCGTATTTCGGAATCGCCATATCGTGATATGGTAAGACATCTAAGGCTTTTACATTGCGTAATTTTCCGATAAATTCACCAAGTTCTCTTAAGTATTTTTCATTATAAGTAATCTCGGGAACAACAACATGGCGAACCCACATTGGAAGCTTTTTTTGAGATAAATATTGTGCAAATTCCAAAATATTTGTATTCGGGAGTCCCGTCAATTTTATATGCTCTTCATTATTAATATGTTTAATATCCAAAAGTACCAAATCGGTATATTTCAACAATTCATC
The DNA here is from genome assembly GCA_963654845.1 of Acutalibacteraceae bacterium. Classification (GTDB taxonomy): domain Bacteria; phylum Cyanobacteriota; class Vampirovibrionia; order Gastranaerophilales; family Gastranaerophilaceae; genus Zag111. Next base: position 4,940 of record CAVKDD010000099.1, read on the forward strand.
AATTTTTGCGGTATTGTCTTTGTTAAAAAGTACCCCCGAAGTATCAAGTGCGGTATGAATATTTTTTGCTTTTGCAGCCTTGAATAATTCTGTTACAAAATTAATCTGCATCAACGGTTCACCGCCTGTCACGGTAAGCCCGCCACTTTTGACAAACTCTTTTACACCGTCATATTTTTCCAAAATTTCGGAAACTGACATTTGCTGATTTGTTTCGGTTGACCAACTGTCAGGATTATGACAGTATTTGCAACGCATAGGACAACCTTGCACAAATACAACAAACCTAATCCCCGGCCCGTCAACCGTTCCGCAACTTTCTATTGAATGAATATTTCCTAAAATTTCTGTCATATTGCCTATTAAAATACAATTACCGCAAAAGGTCAACAACTAATCAGATAATGAAATAGTTTGTTTCAAATTTTCCAAAAATTCTTTACGGTACAAAAAGCCCAAATGTGCACCGTTATCAAACAAAGTTAATTTATCTTTTGTATAATTTTTGAGCTTTTTTATCTGAGCGGGATTTGTCAAATAATCGTTCACCGAATGATAAATTTTGTAATTATCACTGTTTTCAAGAAAATACGAAATCGAATACAAACTCGTTTCAAATGCAATATCATCAATATTTTCATTGTCATGTATAATATATTTT
>CAVKDD010000100.1:0-5590 GCA_963654845.1 Acutalibacteraceae bacterium
CGGTAAGAGCGTTGCATCCGTTTTTGCCTTGTTATATTACGCATAAATCAAAGTTTTTTGTCGTAAATCCTTATAAAATTGAAATTCTTGAGGAAAAATTTACTCAAAATAATCCAAACGATATTATCTCAAAATCAAGTCGTGAAAAATCGCTTACCATAGTTTGTAAAGACCAAAAAGCCGTTAAGTTTAGCGATTTAGCTCTTTATAATGGAAAGTTTTTGACAGAATTTTACATAAAAAACAGGGTTAAAACTATTTTCGAGCAATAGAATTTCTGTCAAGCATAACCATAAGAATTGAAATATCCGCAGGTTTCACGCCACCGATTCTTGCCGCTTGAGCAAGGGTTTTTGGTTGAATTTTTGCAAGTTTTTCTTTCGTTTCTGACGAGATATGGTCAATTTTTGAATAGTCGATATCTTCAGGAATTTTGAATTTTTCCAACTTACCCGCCTGAGATACCTGTTCTTCCTGACGTTTGATATAACCGTCATATTTTACGATAACTTCGATTTGCTCATAAACTTCTTTTGGAATATTCAGACTGTTTGTGTTTTCGTCCAATTCCTGTATAACTTTATATGTAATATTCGGACGTTTAAGAAGTTCGGACGCTCTTATTCCACGTTCCAGGTGGTCTTCATATTTGCTCAAAATCTCGTTTGTTCGCTCATTTGCAGGAATTTTAACCCCTTCCAAACGAGTTTTTTCTTCTTGAATAAGTCTTTGTTTTTGAGTAAATCTTTCAAATTGAGTATCGTCAATCAAGCCGATTTTGTGTCCGATAGGCGTTAAACGCTCGTCCGCATTGTCCTGTCTTAACAATAATCTGTACTCGGAACGAGAAGTCAACATTCTGTAAGGGTCTTGAATGTCTTTTGTTACCAAATCGTCAATCAAAGTTCCCGTGTAAGAGGAACTTCTTGAAAGTTCCAACATTTCCGAGCCGTTCAAATAATTAAACGCATTGATACCTGCAATCAAACCTTGTGCCGCAGCCTCTTCGTAACCGCTTGTTCCGTTGATTTGTCCGCCAAAGAACAGACCTTTGATTTTTTTCGACATCAGCGAATGTGTTGTTTGAACCGCAGGAACGCAGTCATATTCGACCGCATAAGCAGGTTTTATAATATGTGCATTTTCAAGTCCCGGAAGACTTCTAATCATTTTCACCTGAACATCTGCAGGTAAACTCGTGGAAAACCCTTGAATATATGTTTCGTAAGTTCCAAGTCCTTCAGGTTCAATAAAAATATGGTGAGAAGGGTTTGCTGCAAATCTTACGATTTTATCCTCAATAGACGGACAATATCTTGGTCCGACCCCTTGAATTAATCCTTGATACATAGGTGACTTATCAAGATTTGCACGGATAATTTCGTGAGTTTCCTCTGTTGTTCTTGTCAAATAGCAAGGGTAAGTCTTTCTAATCGGGCGGTTAGGCTTAAATGAGAAGAAATTTAACTCCTCATCACCCGGTTGAATAGTCATTTTTGAATAATCAATCGTCCTTTTATCTACTCTTGCAGGAGTTCCTGTTTTTAATTTCTTTGTTTGAATACCCAATTTGTGCAACGAATCAGACAAACCGATAGCGGCTTTTTCACCAAGTCTGCCCGCACTGTAAGAACGCAAGCCGACAAAAATTTTACCTTCCAATGAAGTTCCCGTTGTCAAAACAACTGCGTTAGCACTGTATTCAATGCCAAACTCGTCAATCGCTCCGGCAATTCTGTCCTCTTCGACTTTAAGCTCGGTTATACAACATTGTTTTAGGTAAATGTTTTCATTGCTTTCAATCAAACTTCTCATATAGCGTGTGTATTCCGCCTTGTCCGATTGGGCTCTCAACGCTCTGACTGCAGGTCCTTTTGAAGAGTTCAAAGTTTTTAACTGCAAATATGTTGCATCCGCAACTTCGCCCATAACTCCGCCAAGAGCGTCAATTTCTCTTACAAGTGTTGATTTTGCAGGCCCGCCAACCGCAGGGTTGCAAGGTTGAAGTGCAATATTATCAATGTTCAAAGTGCAAAGCAAAACCTTCATCCCTAGCTTTGCACACGCTAAAGTTGCCTCACAGCCGGCATGTCCCGCCCCGACAACTATTATATCAAAATGGTTATTCAAGTAATTCATACATTTATTATATGCCAAACAAAACTAATAAATACATTTTGAACTTTGATAAGAGTTTCGTTTTATAAATTCTCGGTCGATTTTGTTCAAACAATCCAATTTTGCCCCGAGCCAACGAGGAGCAATGAGATTTTTCTTCAAACCGTTCCCCGCAAGGCGGTGGATTGTCGTTTCGGCAGGCAAAATTTCCAAAAAATCCGTAACAAGGTTTACATACTCGTTCTCTCTCATAAAATCAATTTCGCCATTTTTATATAAATTTGCAAGTTTTGTATTTTCTAACGCACACAGCATGTGAATTTTTACACCGTCAACGTGAAGTTGAGCAAGTTTTTGAGCCGTTTGTAAAATTTCGTCTTTAGTTTCCCATAGTCCGAAAATTACATGAACACAAACGTTAAGCCCTTTTGCCTTTGACATTTCATACGCTCGTAAGAAGCAATCAAAATCGTGACCACGATTTATTTTTTGCAAAGTTTTGTCATGAATTGATTGCAAACCGTACTCAATCCAAGTATAGTAATCTTTTCCGATATCGGAAAGCAGATTTAATTTGTCCTCATCTACGCAATCAGGACGGGTTCCCACCGACAATCCGACAACATCGGGGTGATTAAGTGCGGATTTATATATTTTTTTAAGTTCGTCAACGGGCTTGTAGGTATTTGAATAGGCTTGAAAATATGACATGAATTTTTCCGCCTTAAACCTGTCGTGCAAGGTCTTTGCCCCAACTATAACCTGTTCTTCCACTGATAATTTGTTTGAATGAGCTTGAGAAAAACTTCCTCCGTCATCACAAAAAATACAACCGCCCGTGGATATTGTACCGTCACGATTTGGACATGAAAAACCCGCATCGATAGTTATTTTGTAAACCTTCGCTCCGAATTTGTTTTTCAAATATGCACTGAATTGGTTGTATCTTTTGTCTGTATTATTAAATAACATTATTACTGTTGATTGTTTTCATCGTTGTCATAAATAGGATAAACGTAGTGTTCACCGCAATTCGGACAAACTACTTCCTGTTGTTTTCCGTCTTCAACCTGTGCAACTTCAAATAAGCATTTGCAACCTGATTGAACGCATCTTATTGCCCATGTAGGTCTGATTAGTCTTGCCATAATAGATTCCCTCTTTCTAATTTATACATTTTGATTTTATCACTTATTTCTTATAAGTGCAAGATTGTTTCTATTTATAAACTTCATCGTCCCAGTATTCAAGTTCAAGTTTTCCGACAATGATAGTATCGCCGTTTTGAACTCCCTGACGCTTCAATTCGTCCATAATTCCCATACCAATCATAATGTTTTGGAAACGAATAACCTGCTCCGTACTGCGAGAATCCGTAACCTGAGAAATCCTGATAATTCTTCCGCCCGTTACAAGGAAGGTATCTTTCTTGATTTTCTGAACGTCCCAATATCCGTCATCATTGTTTGTCGCATCAAGGTCTTCAATAACATTGATTTCAGACTTAGGTTTTTCAATAGTGTTAACTTTATTTTCAAGTTCAAGTTTTAACTTGTCTAAATTTTCACCTGTCACGGCAGAAATGAAATAAGGTTTAACGCCAATTTTGTTAAATTCTTTTTCAAGCTCTGTTAGCATCTCGTCAGGAATTGCATCAATTTTGTTAATCGCAACGATTTGGTAAAGATTAGCCAATTTTTCTGAATATTTTGCCAATTCTTCGTTGATAATTTTGTAATTTTGAATAGGGTTTTCTTCTGTTCCGTCAATAATATGCAACAAAAATCTGCAACGCTCAACATGTCTTAGAAAATCGTGACCAAGTCCGACACCGTCTGATGCCCCTTCTATCAAGCCCGGAATATCCGCAATAACGTAACCGTCCCCGTCAGATTTTCTCACAACACCTAAATTAGGAACTATTGTAGTAAACGGATAATCCGCAATTTTAGGTTTTGCTGCCGAAACTCGACTGATAAAGGTCGATTTCCCCGCATTCGGGAAGCCCAAAAGCCCAACATCGGCAAGTAATTTTAATTCTAATTGCAATTCACGCTCAATGCCCGGTTCTCCCGGTTCGCAATATTGAGGAGCTCTGTTTTGCGGGGTGCAAAAATGAATATTTCCACGACCGCCACGACCGCCTTTTGCAACAAGTACGGTTTGATTATGTTCTGTTAAATCGGCAATAATGTTGCCCGATTTCAAATCTTTAACGATTGTTCCTGTCGGAACTTTTATATATAAATCTTTTGCACTTTTGCCGTGCATACTCTTTTTGAAGCCGTTTTCGCCGTTATCCGCCTTGAAGATTGAACGGTAAGTGAAATCCAAAAGGGTTGATAAACCTTCATCAGCGATTAAATAAACGCTACCGCCTTTTCCGCCGTCACCGCCTGCGGGTCCGCCTTTATCTACGAATTTTTCACGACGCCAAGCAACGACACCGTTTCCGCCTTTCCCTGAAGATATTTTGATTTTAGCCTTGTCAATAAATTGCATAATATAATCCCTTTTGCACTGATAATACTATGAACATGCCCAAATTGCAAAATCACAAAACGGAAACTTTCTTGCAAAATATTTAAAAGTTTTTAAAACGTATTTTAAAAAGTCCTGAATTTTGACAAGTTTTTAAAATGGATTTTAAAAACTCTTGAAGTTTTAACAAAAATAAGTTATACTGAAGATGAGGTGCAGAATGATAGAACGCAAAGAATATTTAGACAAATTGATAGCTTTTAAGGACAAACAGTTGATAAAAGTTGTTACAGGTATCAGGCGTTGTGGAAAATCGACAATGTTTAAACTTTTTCAAAAATATTTGTTATCTAATGGTGTTTCGGAAGAGCAAATTGTAAGTATAAACTTTGAAGATGCCGATTTTGAAGAACTGACAGATTACAAAAAAATGTATAATTATTTGAAATCTAAATTACTGCCTAATAAAATGACCTACATTTTTTTAGATGAAATTCAAAATGTGAAAGATTTTCAAAAGGCTGTTGACAGTTTGTATATAAAAGATAATGTAGATATTTATATTACGGGTTCTAATGCGTATCTGTTATCGGGAGAGTTGGCAACTTTATTGTCAGGCAGATATGTTCAAATAAAAATGTTACCCTTTTCTTTCAAAGAGTATTCCTCAGCTTTTGAAGGTAAAAATTTAAGTATAGAACGTCTTTTTAGAGATTATATGTCAGATGGTGGTTTTCCTTATGTCTTAAATCTTCCCGATGAACAAACAAAAACTGATTATTTGGAAGGGATTTACAATACTATTGTAATAAAAGATGTAATGACGAGAAATAAAATTTCTGAGCCTTCAATTTTGAAAAGTATTATAAAATTCATTTTTGATAATATTGGTAACACTACCTCATCAAAGAAAATCAGTGATACATTGACTTCTTACGGAAGAAAAATAAGTTCCCCTACCGTAGAAACTTATTTGCAAGCCTTAGAAGAT
>CAVKDD010000101.1:0-5568 GCA_963654845.1 Acutalibacteraceae bacterium
TCGCTTCGCTCATTGGTTCGAACTAGCACTGCCAGCGGGGAACATTATTTTACAAACATTTGATTCCCTAAGAATTGTAAAATATCCGAAAAAGAACAAACGATTTAAATCAACCCGTCAATATCAAGTTGAATTTGATGTTTTAATTCTTCAATACTATTAAATTTTTTCTCCTCACGAATTTTTTTGTTAAACTCCACACGAATTTCTTTACCGTACAAATCCGCATCAAAATCAAGAAGATGTGTTTCAAAAGTCGTCACATCCCCTTTTGTAACTGTCGGGCATGTTCCAAAATTAGAAATTCCACGATATTTTTTGTCATTTAACAAAACATTTACATCATAAACCCCATGCGGCGGTTGAATTATTCCGTCAGGATAAAAAATATTTGCGGTCGGAAAACCAATGGTTCGCCCCTTTTGCTTACCCTGTCGAACTTCACCAAATATTGAAAACTTACGACCAAGCATATTTTCGGCAAGTTCAATTTCCCCGTTTTCAATAAAATTTCTTATTGAAGTGGAACTGATTTTAACACCGTTTTGCAAAATTTCAGGAACAGGTTTATATTCATAGTCGTATTTTGACTGCAATTTCGTCAACAACTCGGCATTTCCAGAACGACAAGAGCCGAAATGATGATGCAGTCCAGAAGTTATAAATTTTGGCGAAAAATATTTTACCAAAACTTTTTCAACATAATCCTGAGCGGTCAGTGATTTAATTTCGTCAAATTCCAACTCCACAACATAATCCACCCCAAGATTTTCAAGCATTTTGTATTTATCGGAATTTGTTAATATATACTTAGGTGCTTTAACCCCTCTCAAATAGCAAAACGGATGATTGGAAAAAGTTACAACCGCTGATTTTGTACCGTTTTGCCGAGCAAAATTTACGGCATTACCGATTACCGCTTGATGTCCGAGATGCAAACCGTCAAAGAATCCCAAAGCAAGTGATAAATTCGGTATATTTTTCAATTCTCTGACAATTTCCATTTGCAAAATCCTATCGGGTAATTAGTTGAACAAAATTCCAACGATACACGCTGACATATAGCAGGTTAAAGTACCGCAAATCAAGGCACGAACCCCAAGTCTTGCAAGGTTTTTACGTTGGTTTGGAGCAAGTTCTCCGATACCGCCGAGCAAAATTGCGATTGAACCGAAGTTACCAAAACTGCACAAGGCAAAACTTGCAATCAAAAAGGCTTTTTGAGAAAGATGTAGTGCTGGGTCTGTCAAATTCATATACGCAACCATTTCGTTAAGAACAAGTTTTGTACCCATCAAACCGCCTACCGTTGTTGCTTCATGAACAGGAACGCCCATAGCAAGAGCAAATATTGCGAAGATTTTGCCTAAAATCATTTTTAATGATAATTGAGATAAATCAAAACCGATTGAAGTAAGGTTAAAGTGCAAGTATTTAACGATAAATCCGCCAAAACCGCCCAAGAACCAATCCACCATTGCAACCAAAGCCACCAAAGCCAAAATCATTGCAACTACGTTAATTGCCACCTTCATACCTTCCGAAGCACCTGAAGAAATTGCATCAAAAACATTGACATGCTGCCTGTTACGTTTGCTGAACGATAATTTAAAATCCTTACTTGTTTCAGGGTGACCGGTTTCAGGATAAATAATTTTTGAAATTACCAACGCACCCGGAGCCGCCATAACAGAAGACGCCAACAAATATTCGGCAGGAATTCCCATTTTTATGTAAATTGGCATAATAGAACCCGAAATACAAGCCAATGAGCCAGACATTGATGCCAACAACTCAGAACGTGTCAAATTTGCAAGATAAGGTTTAATCATAATTTGTGCAACAATTTGACCTACAAAAGCACTTGCAACGTTAGACAAGGCTTCCGCACCACTCACATCCAGTAATTTATTCATCCCTTTACCTAAAAACGCTACAACTCGTTGCATTATTCCGTAATGGTACAAAATATTTACCAAAATCATCATAAATACTGTTGAAGAAATCAACTGCAAAGCAAAAATTGAACCGCCATGACCGACAAAAATTTCACCAAACTTACTGTTAATCAAACCGCCAAAAACGAACTCACCGCCCTGCGTTGCAAAAACCAAGAGCTTTTGAATAAATTTGCCGATAAGTTTGAACATGTCCTGTCCGAATTTAACCTTGAAAATAAAAACAGCAAGAAAAACTTGTAACAAAAAGCCCATTCCTACCGTTTTTAAGTTTATATTCTTTTTATTATTCGACATCAAATAAGCCAATGCGAAAATTAAAATAATACCGATGATTCCAATAAATCTGCTCATACTACCCCTTTTGATATAAAGTTATATAACAATTATACAAAAAAAGAAGCCATAACGACCTCTTTTTTATAAAAATGTGATAAAAGTTAATGATACTATTTTTTTGTGAAAAATGCCATGATTTTATCAATCAAACCTGCTGACTCATCCGAATCTCCCGCCAAGTTTTGCAACCTGTTCAACTTGTCCTGAGCCTTTTTAATTTCGACTTCATCATTGCACATTTCCAAATATTTTGTATAAGCATCAATAGCGTTTTGTTTTGATTTGATTTTTTCATAAGCTGCCGCCAAATCTTTTAGCACCGCCAAATCACGTTTATCGGCAACATATAACATTTCAAGATAATCTGTTTGAGAAGCATAATCACCGATACTTTCTTTGTATTGAGCAAGTTTTCTCAGTGCTTCTTTATTTTTAGAATCAATTTTGATAATTTTTTCGTAATATTCTGCGGCATGGTTAATTTCTTTCATCTCTGTCAACATATCTGCAAGCGTGAACAGCACATTTACATCATTATCTTTGATTTTAACGGCGTTCATAAAATCATTAATCGCTACGTCATTATTACCTCGCAACATGTTGTATCTGCCCCAATTCAAATGTGAATTGTATTCATCGCCTGTTTCATCATAAACCAACGCTCTCATTTGATAAGTCAACGGAGAATTTTGTTCCACCTTGTTGTACTCTTCAATATATTCCAAAGCCTTGTCAAAATCCTTTGAAGTATAAGCAAATTGTGCCATTAACGTGAAATATCTCGGAAGTTTTTTGTATTCCTCAGGTAAATTTTCCAATTTTTCACGAGCCTCATCAGATTTGCCTTCTTCAAGCAAACATTGAATTTTTACCAATTCGTTTTTTGTACACTCAATCGCTTTGTTAGCTTCGCCGCTTTTTAAATAAATTGCGGCAAGTGCTTCGTTAATATGGTCATCATCGTAACCCTTTTCTTTAGCCTTGTTTAAAGTATAAATCGCACTTGAATAAGCCTCATCTTGAAGATAAACATCCGCTAACTGCAAAAAAACCTCTTCAGGCACGCCGTCATGCTCTAATATCAGGTTAAATTCGTCAATCGCCTTATCTCTTTTGCCCGTTTTAAGGTAAAGATTAGCCAAAGTCAAATGAGTCATAATCAGTTGACGTTCTTCATTTTCATCAATATGAGCCAAAGCTTTTTTGAAGTCGTTTATCGCAAATTCAAATTTTCCTTCAATAGAATTTTTGTTTCCTCTATAAACATAATATTTGTAGCGGTCTTTATTTTCATAAATCGACATCAACTGTTCAAAAGCCAACGAATTACTTACATCCAGTTGCAAAATAGCATAATAATATTCCGCAGCGTCGTCAGGTCTATCCAAAATCAACGAAAGATGTCCTAAACGTTCCAACAAGGCAATATCTTGCTGATTTTGTGCAAATTCTTTTTTGTATTCTTCAAGAGCCTGTTCGTACTGTTCGTTTGCTTCAAACTGCTCTGCTAACTGTAAACTCATATTATTTACTCCTTAATACCCTAATCTGGTGCTATTATACCTCAAATAAAGATTTTCTCAAACCCTAATTGTACATGTTTTGAGCCTTTGCAATTCCGTTGTCAAAATAAAATTTAATTGCTTCGACTGATTTTTTTATTACGGGTTTCAAATTTTCTAACTGTTCTGAGGTGAAATTTTGCAAAACAAAGGCTTCCGAAGGAATTGGCGGTTGCGGACCGATTCCTATTTTCAGACGTGCAATATCTTTTGTTCCCAAACATTTAATAACGGATTTAATACCGTTATGCCCGCCGTCAGAACCGTTTGCTCGAAATCTCATCTTGCCGACATCAAGTGACAAATCATCATAAACAATTATCACGTCACTAACCGAGATTTTGTAATAATTCATGACAAGTTGAACTGCCTCACCCGATAAATTCATAAAAGTGGTAGGCTTAATCAAGATATAATCCTCAGTTCCGACTTTAAACTTTGTCAAAAAACACTTCAATTTCTTTTCTTCTTTAAACGAAGCACCGACATCAAGTGCAAACTTATCCGCCACCATAAAACCTGCATTGTGACGGGTAAAACAATATTTATCACCGATATTTCCCAAACCGACAACTAATTTCATAAAATTTCCTTTAATCCTTACTATACATTATATTTAACATTTTAACGTAAATAAAAATTACCAAAATGGAATATCAACTGTATGCTTAACAAAAATATAAAAAATTATTACATTATAGAAAAATGAGGGAGAAACAATGAAACACGAAACAAAAACCTTGAAAAGTTCTGAAAAAGTCGCAAAATTTCTTGAAGATAACGGATTACACAAAAAAGATTTCGCCGAAATGATAGGCGTAACGCTATCTTACGTTTACAATCTGATTGACGAAACCATACCGTTTTCAACAAGAAGTACAACGATTGAAAGAATTGCAACAGTCATGAACGTCAAACCTGAAGAATTTGAAGAATACAAAATTCCGCAAGAACCGATTTTGCAGGATGACACGTTGGAACTGTTAAAAAGCGTAATCGCAGAGAAAAAAATCAGCATTGTGAATTTGCTAAAATCTTTTCCTCGCAAAAAACGAGTTGAAATAGTGGACATGCTAAGAGGTGCAGCACCAATTCCGATAGATTATAAGGAACTTTCAACAATCGGACAAGTCTTAGAACTTGACGGGGCAGACATTTACACCCTGTGGGAAGATAGAGTTAAACAAGTCCTTGAAAATAACGGAATGAACTTAAACAGCAATGCCGCACTTGTAAATTCAATGTTTGAATGTACGAAAAAATATACAAATTTAGAGTAAAAGCCCGATTTAACGGGCTTTTTTCATCTTTAGAAAATATTTTCTAAAAAAAATTACAAAAAATGGTTGACAGAGAAAAATGTTCTTGTTATTATGAGTACACACGGTGAGTTCACCGATAGCCAAAGGAAATATGAATAGTTAATAAGCGCTTGTAGCTCAGCAGGTAGAGCACTCCCCTTTTAAGGGATAGGTCGCGCGTTCGAATCGCGCCAAGCGCAAATTTTTAAAAAGGACGATAAGTCCTTTTTTTATTGGGAAATTATTTTATTAAAAAAAGATGCGAGGTAATATCGCATCTTTTTATGTGATTAGTTTTAAAAATATTTCTATTCCTTAATTGCTGCTACATTATTTAATTTGCTTGCGGCTTCTAGGAGTTCAGGATATTCGATTTCGCCGTCTGCAAGTTTTTCAACAAGTCTTAAT
>CAVKDD010000102.1:0-5555 GCA_963654845.1 Acutalibacteraceae bacterium
GATTTGAACGGATTTGTCCAATCAAAACTGTAATTCAAGCCTAATTGGAAACCGACACCTGTTCTTCCGCCGTTTCTAAACACGATTTGGAAGAAGGAATTTAATCTGTCTTTCCAAGTTTTTGTAACACCAACGCCGTATTGAATATATCCGTGTTTCATTTCAACACTTGCCAAATCAACATTTCCAGCCTTACCACCAACTTGGTCGTTAATATTATACATATATTGGAAGGTTGCATAAGCACTCCAAGTTTCTCTTGCATAAATGAAGTTTACACCGGGAGCAACGTTTATACCGTTCAACAAGCCCGAATTCATACTCATTACACCGTAATCAGTTCCCCAGTGTTGCTTACCGAAGATATTGTAAGAAACAAACGCTGTCGGTTGGATGGTGAAATGTTTTGTTGCGTGCAAGTTATAAGCAAGTTTTGCGGCAGTACCTGCAAACCAGTTGCCTGTGTGGTCAGTATAGCCTGCTACAGACATTTCGTTATTATAACCGCCACCGTAAGCAAGAACAGAACCTATGAAATCATTTTTCATAAATGTTCCCATAAAGCCGCCTTGACCGCCGTTTTGGTACATACCGACACCGTTAAAGGTTTGATGAGCCCCGTTATAACCGATATAAGCGGTCGGCATAAATTTCCAACCACGTTTCATGTTGATTACAGGGAAATCCGCACCAATCAATGAGCCGTAAGAGTTGTTACCCACCTTCAACCCTTGTGTCATAGACAAGTTTTCAAAGTTCACATAAGATTTGAACCACAAGCCGCCGTCTTCTTTTCTATATTGATAAGGTGCAAACTGCGGAAGTGTCGCAGCATACTTGTTAGCATTTTTGCTTTGAGCAAGTGAGCGTTCGCTTTCCAACATTACATGATTTAATACATATTCATCAATCATTAATTGGTTGTTATAAGTTGCCATTGTTGCAACCTGACCTCTAAATACTTGCGGATTGTATTTAACCATATTTGAGGTGTACCAACCGCCGCCTGCTGCTTGAATATCGTAATAACCGATTGGCGTAAAGATTTGTTTATCTGTTGCAGTAAATTTAACGTTATCATCAATTTGATTTGCATCAAATACTCTAAATCTTAACTGCCTGTCGATTGGAGCAAGCCCTACAAAATTGAAATCTGCAATATTCAACGTACCGTTAGTAGAAGAAGTCAATTTGCCGATAGTGAAATAATCGCTTTCACCGCTCTTGCCTAGTCTTGGAGCAACATCAATTCCGAAATGGTTAGTGTCGTTTACGTCCATTGTAGAACCAACGTTATGCTCTTCCAATCCGCCATTCATCATATCAATAGCAGAATCTTTCATATATAAATTGTCGGCAACCATTGTGCTGGCTTCAGAATCGAACTTCATATCAGAAGAGATTAAGTACAAATCACCACCGCTGATTCCGCTCTTTTCGTCCATCAATTCAACAAACGAATCTTTAAACGTTGTACTGCCTGACCATTGGTTCCAAGTTTGACCGTTTTCGCCGTCAAATACCAAATCACTTGCGATGAATTTACCACCGTTTACTTCGACATCACCTGCCCAGTAATCGTTACCGTCAAGATTCAATTCGCCTGCTTTCACATCAAATTTTGAAGAATTGTCTAAGTAAACCGTTGTATCCTGAGCAATTTTGTAATTGTCGTTGTGGAGTACAAAATCGGTATTTACAAGAGATAAGTTACCGCCCTTAGCGTCAAAACCTTTACCTTCAACAAGACTGTTGTCAAAGTTATTCAACGCTAAATTTCCGTCTTCCAAAGTGATTGTGCCTAACCAATTATCATTTTCATTAAGTACAACAGAACCGCCGTTTATGTTCAAATTAGAACCTGCGTTGACAGTAGTTGCAACGCTTTCCAAAATTGCACTGCCTTCACCAATATTCAATTTTCCGCCGTCAACAATCAAATTACCACCGATAGCCTGCAAAATTCCGTTAGTGTCAAATCCACCTGCTGTCAAAGTTCCGTTTGTCAATAGAACTTGACCGTTCCAAATATCGGAATCATCAAAAGATTTACCGTTAACAGTTACTTGACCTGTTGTTTTTCCGTTTAGTGTAACGTTGCTATCTGTGATAACCAATCTGCCCGCTTCATCAAGAACAACTTTTGCAGTAATGTCAATTAGCGAATCGGTATTATCGATATACAAATCACCTGATTGCAAATTAAGGATACCGCCGTCAACGGCAAAAATTGTTCCGTTACCTTGCAAATCTTTCAAGGTCAATTTGCCGTTTTGGGTAAGAGCAACCATACCTAACCAAGCATCATTTTCATTCAAGGTCACATCAGCATCAGAAATTGCAAGTACGGATTTTTTATCCACCGCAACTAAAACAGACTCGGCAATAGAACCACCATTTACAAGTTCTAAATTATAATCGCCTTCACCCGTAAAGTTGTTGTTATTGTCTAAATCGCCGATAATAAGTTGAGAATTACCGCTCATATTTATTTGACCGCTTTGGTCTGTCGTCAACCACCACAAAATACCGTCAGTAATTGTCGAAGTTCCGCCAAAGTAAACGCTTGAATTAAAATTATTTCCGACAACTTTTGTAACCGCATTTGCAGAATCTTGAATAAACTCACCGACAAAACCGTAATTATCACTGCTCTCCAGTTCCAAGTAGCCTTTATTTTCGATTGTACCTTCACCGCTAATACCTGAAAGTACCTTGTTTGAACCTTCAAATATTGTCTTACCGTCAACACCTTGAGCAAAATCGTTTTTGGCAGCCCCTGTACCTTTGTTTAAAATTACATTTGCCAAATTCAAATTAGCGTTGTTGTAAATCGCACCACCGACAGCATTTGATTTGTTGTCCGTAAACTCAGCGTTTGCAATATTTACGGTACCGCCATTATCGTTATAAATTGCTCCGCCTTTTTCGGTTGAAGAATTGTTAGCAAGAATAACATCTGAAATATTCACCAAATCTTTGTCACTTGCGTTTGAGACAACCGAACCGCTACCTGTTTTTGCCGCATCAACGATTGAAACATCTTTAATATTCAAAATCACGTCAGTTCCTGTTCTGATATCAAAGAAACTACCATGCTCACCTGTCGGATTACCTGTTGCATCAACAATAGCACCTGAAATTGTGCATTTTGTTTTGTCGTAACCTGAAACGGTAAACTTGCCCGCCAAAGTTTCCTCTATTGACTTACCAATATTGTAAGTTTGGTCGCCACGATATACATTATTTTTATCGTAATCCGAGAATTGGAAGAAGCGTGTACCGTCAGTCAAGTGATTCATGTCATACAAGGTATTTTCATTTGCGGCTCTATTAATTACCATTTCAATAGATTTATCATTTGCAGTTTTAGAAATATCATAAATCCAAGAAGTTGTAGCACCTGTAGCCAACTTTGTAATTTCCAACGGATTTGGATTTCCGCTAAATGAGATGTCACCTTCTAATACATCTTTGCCTGTTTCTGTCGTATAAGTACCTCTCCAACCGTTTTCTTTTCCAGAAATATAAATATCACCAAAATCTAAGGTTTGGTTATTACCGTCAGCAACAATCAATCTGTCGGTTTCCAAATATTTTGAACCTTCTTCGGCATTCTTATCTTTAATAATAACGTTGAAGCTTAATTTGTTATTACTACCTGTTATTTTTGAAAATTCGTAATTACCAACCGTAGTATTACCTGTTCCTAATTTAATATTAGAATTATCGAAATTATAAACAGTTCCGCCGGTGTAATCGTTTGTTCCGAGTGTAACTTTGCCGTTTGAAATTGAAATAGTGTTATTCAAGTCACCGTTTTTGATATTTTCGGCAAGAAGAACGTCACCCTTATCAAATTTCGCAGTTGCTCCGCTACCCGTAAATTTGAACACATCTGATTTTATAGTATTGTCAACTCCTGTAGCAGTATTCAAGGTGTGAGATAATTCAGAATCGCTACCAAGATTTACGTTTGTATAAATAACTTCACCGTCTTTGATTACAAAATTTCCGCCGTTGATATTCTTCTCACCGCCAAAGACGTAAGCAGAACTGTCAACCGTTGTTGTACCTGCGGTTTGATTGTATATTCCTTTATAATCTTTAGCACTTTTGTTTACATTAACATTAGCAGAATTGTTAAACACGCCCGTAGCATCACTTGTTAAAGTTCCGTTCAAGGTTAAATCGCCGTCATTGTTGATTGTTCCGCTATAATTAATATTTCCGTCAACGGTAACCGCGTTTGTCGTGTTCAAACTTGAAACAGCATCTTTATCAAATGCAAAATCCGTTGACATTGTTGAATTATCAAGTGTCAAGGTCAAGTTTTTGTTTGTACCATTTGTCAAGGCCGTTATTACACTATCCGCACTTGTTCCGACTACTGAAAGTTTTGAATCAGTTGTCGCCAAATTGATAGTATCAGCAAGTTTTGAAGTGCTATTTACCGTCAAATCTGAATTTGTAGCCGAGAATTTACCGCTACCTTCAATATCTTTAACCGTGTAAGTTTTACCCTCAAGAGCTAATTCAGCATTACTATTGATAGTAACAACTTCCGCACCTGTGATTGAACTATTACCTTTTATTGTCAATTTTGTTTGGTCTGTTCCGTTACCGAGAGTTAAATTTCCGCCCGTCATATTCAAAACCGCACCTGTTACAAGGTCACTTACCGAATTGTAAACCAAAGTACCGCCTGAGATGTTAGAAGTTCCGCTAAAGAATTTCGCATCTTTTGCTACGGTAGTTGTTCCTAATGTTTGGTTGAATACGCCCGTGTAACCTGAATTATCACCATTTAACAATAATTTTGATACCGCAGAATTGATTGAGCCATTTCCCGCAGTACCTCCATTTCCTGCAATGCCGCCGTCAAATTGAACAGTACCGTTACCTGTCAAATCGATAGTTCCTGTTGAATAAATATCATTTGCAACACCGTTATTTTTGTCGGCAATATCGGTAACATTTGCTCGGTTACCCGTGAACTTAATAACATCTTCAACAGAAATTGCATCGATTTCCAAAAGTCCCGTGTTATAAATCGCACCGCCGTCTTTTGCAGCCGTGTTATTTTGGAAAGTTGAAGTACCAACTATATCAACTTCACCACCGATATTTCTAATCGCACCACCCTCTTTTGTTGAGTTATTCATTTCAAGAGTTGAACCGCTAACATAAACCTCACCGCCATTATTGATAACGGCAGAATCAAAGCCCTGATAAGATTTCACATTAACAATCTCAAGTCTTTGTTTCTTATCATTATCATATAATCCGACAATAATACCTTCTAAAGTTTGTCCATTTACCGTACCATTAACACGATAATCATCATAGCCGCAAATTCTAAACAAACTACCTGCAAGATTATGCTCTCCGCCATTAAGCCAAGTTTCAACATCTTCATGTTGCCTTACATCATAAGTTCTTGAAGGTGTATTTTTGTTAATTACTTCATAATTAAATCCGCCTGATTTACCGGCAACGTGTATTACTAATTTATTATTTACTTTGGTTTACAATTCGGTAAGTGACCTTGTAAC
>CAVKDD010000103.1:0-5525 GCA_963654845.1 Acutalibacteraceae bacterium
TCCAAAATGCCGCTAAGTGACATTATAGCAGCGTTTTTCATTATGTTTTTCAAGTCGTTCATAATTTCAGCCAGTACAAAGTGTAAAATATTTGCACAAACAAAATCGAATTGCTCCTGAACCTTGTCCGCCGTGTTCAGTTCAAAATAACAGTCAAAGTCTTTTGTAGCACTTAACTTTTCTGCGACTTTTAGACCGTTTTTGCGGGCGTTTTCTTTTGCTACCTCGATTACGGTTTCGTCATTATCGCAGCCATAAACAAATGAAGCCCCGAGTTTTTTTGCCAAAATCGACAAAATTCCTGAACCCATGCCTATATCCGCAACTTTATCGCCCTGTTTCATATATTTTTCAATGGCTTTCATGCAAAGTTGTGTTGTTTGGTGAGTACCCGTTCCAAATGCACACCCCGGTTCAAGTTTTATGATAACTTCGCCATCTTTGGGTGTATATTCTATCCAATCGGGAACGACCGCAATTTTATCTGTAACATGCGTTACGTCCCAGCTTTCTTTCCACTTTTTTGACCAGTCTTCGTTTTCCTTCTCTTCAAGAGTAAATTCCCAAGAACCCAATTCGTCTTCGGTTAGTCCTCTTGATAAAAATTCTTCTCTTGTTAAGTCCAGTACATTTTCTATATCGTAGCGTAAGTCCTCGATATCTTCGTAAGCGTTTCGCAAAAATACTCGCAAAGTCCCTTCGGTCGTAGCGACCATTTCCAAGTCTTTGTAAGTTTCTTCCGCCAAAACGATACCTTCACAATCAAAGTTGTCAAAAAATATCTCAGACAACAAATCTTCCATATCAGGATTGATTTGTAATCTTAGTTCATAATATTTGTTTTCCATTGCTTAATTCCCGAAATTTTTCAAAATAGTGAACTATTCTAAGTAAGCACCCATTCTTCTGAATTTGTCGTATCTTTGATTACGCAAATCTTCTCTTGACATGTCTGCCAATTCGCTAAGTGCCTGCTTGATTGTATCTTTTAGTTCAGCAGCCATTTCATCGTAATTTGTGTGAGCACCTCGTACAGGTTCTTTAATTGCTCCGTCAATAATTCCGAATTTGAGCAAGTGTGGTGCAGTGATTTTTAATGCGGTTGCGGCTTCCAAGTTTTTAGAAGCATCACGCCACAAGATTGATGCACAACCTTCAGGTGAAATTACCGTGTAATAAGCATGTTCCATCATGTAAACTCTGTTTGCTACTGCAAGTCCTAACGCACCGCCTGAGCAGCCTTCACCTGAAATTACCGCAATAACCGGAACTCCGAGTTTTTGCATTTCTTTTAGGTTTGTTGCAATCGCAGCACCTTGTGCGTGTTCTTCGGCACTAATACCGGGATATGCACCGGGGGTATCAATGATTGTAACAACCGGAATATTGAATTTATCGGCGTGTTTGAACAATCTCAACGCTTTTCTGTAGCCTTCAGGTTGAGGCATACCGAAATTGTATTCCAAATTTTCTTTTGTTGATTTACCTTTCATTGTACCGATTATCATAACAGGTTGACCGTCAATTTTTGCCAAACCGCCTACAATCGCTCTATCGTCAGTGCCGACTCTGTCCCCGTGAAGTTCGACAAAATCAGTACAAATTCTGCTTACATAATCCATAAAGTTTGGACGTTCAGGGTGACGTGCAATTTGCATTTTTTGTGTCGGATTCAGATTTGAAAACAATTCTTTTTTAAAATCTTCCGCTTCTTGTTCTAATAATTCAATATCTTTATTTACGTCCATGCCGGATTCCTGACTCATTTTTTTTAATTCCTCAATCTTTTCCTGAATTTCCAATATAGGTTTTTCAAAATCTAAAACAGTAGTCATAATTACTCCTTATTCGTGCATAGCCAAGATGTTGGATAAGGTTTCTCTCAACTGTTTACGAGGTGAAACAATATCAACTTGCCCATACTTCATTAAATATTCCGCAGTTTGGAAATCTGACGGAAGTTTTTGTCTGATTGTTTGCTCAATAACACGGCGTCCTGCAAATCCGACACGAGCACCCTGTTCTGCAATAATAATATCCCCAAGTGTTCCGAAACTTGCCGTTACACCACCAAAGGTAGGGTCTGTTATAAGGTTAATATATAATAAACCTGCTTCATCAAGTCTTGCACAAGCACAAGAGGTTTTGGCCATTTGCATAAGGCTCAATGCACTTTCCTGCATTCTCGCACCGCCTGATGATGAAACTACCAAGACAGGTAATCTCAATTCAATAGCTTTTTCAATAATTCGTGTAACTTTTTCGCCAACTACACTGCCCATTGAGCCGCCCATAAAATCAAAGTCCATAACCGCTGTAGCAACTTTGTGACCTTCGATTGCTCCGATACCCGTAATAACGGCATCGTTAAGGTTTGTTTTCTTTTGAGCCGCTTCAATTCTGTTCTTGTAAGATTCGGTATCGACAAACTCTAACGGGTCTGTCGGTCTGATTTCCGTAAACAATTCTTCAAAAGAACCTTCATCAAATAATTGCTTGATACGAGTTCTTGCATTTATTCTGAAATGGTAGTCACAAACAGGGCATACCATTGAATTGTCTTCTATATCTTTTTTTAAAAGTTGAGCATCACAGTGAACGCATTTTGTCCATAAATCGGGGTTTGCCTCAATTTCGACACGAGCTTCAAGTGCTCTTCTTTGAATTTGTGCCTCTTTACGCTTTTCAAACCAATCTTGAACTGTCATATATTTATCCTTTTATATATCCCTACTTACTCAAAATACAAGAAAATATTTCATTCTAATATGAATATTATACACAAAAAATAAAACTGGGCAATTTTGATTAAGTATGTAAATTTTCTTTACGATTTTATTACATTTTGAAAATTAGCATCGTTCAACGTTTTTATAAATATAGTAAGAGTATAATAGAGAGTTTCTATGGCAAATATAGGATTTAATCCTTCATCAATCAAATATCCGAATACTGTGCAACCGCAGCAAGGGCAAAATAATGATGCCCAAACGAATGCTACTGATGGCAATAACGTCAATGGTAAGAAATTTACCAAAGAACAAAGTGCGGCGAACTGCAAAGAAGTAGAATCTCTTATGGCAAAACAGGGAGAATATATTAAGGCTTCAGCAGAAAATATTGTTGCAATGAGTCAAAAGGAGATGAAAAAAGAGCTATCTCTATTTGATCCACAGCACCGAAAATTAGCCCAATATACAACCTCAACCAAATTTGCCAATGCAAAAACTGATGCCGAGCAAAAATCTGCAATTAGTGAAATGAAATCAAAAACGGCTTATGTAATTCAAGGGTTTAAAGATTTAATACAAAAAGAAAATGACGCATTGAAAAAAGCAGAAAAGAAAGGACAACAACAAAATTTACTGGGAAGTAATGATTTAAGAAATAATCCTTCGGTTAGTCAAAATTCAATGAGTATGCAAGGTTCATTATTTTCAAATAGAAACTTAACCTAAGTATTCATATCTCTGTGATGTTTTCTTATTTGTTCGGTCAATTCGCCCGATATTTTGATGTTTTGGAGAGCCATGTGGTATTTTCGCAAATTCGCAATACTTTCGGATTCTTCAAGTAAATTTCGTTCGGGTTTTCCGCCTGAAACTTCATCTTTTACTTTTTCAAATTCCGTTTTTGCACTTTTGTTAATAATTTTTGCCACAACTTCGTCTAAATCATTCCCTCCGACTCCGTATTTTGCCGCAATTTCGGGAACAGTCTTACCTTGTGGAAAGGTATAGAGCCAATTTACGGACAATCTGTCGCCGTCTCCGACATGCATAATTCCTTTTTGGTGCGGAGTGTACATAATATCATTTTTGAACGGACTGTGACCTAAACCTACGGCATGACCGATTTCGTGCAAAATTGTATGATAAACTTCGCCTTCATCCATATAATCGGCATGGACAAGTCCGTCCGTTAAGCCGATCGAAACATTTGCACTATAAAGCCTGTTTGCCTTGTCATAATGGAAATAGCAATATCCCAAGGCTTGGCGTTCAACTCTTTTCCACTCGATATCGACATTTGAACTGTTTAAATTATCCACAATAAGAAAAGAAACTTTACCGTTTGAAACTTTGTGCCATTCATCTAAAGCTTTTTTTACCAAGCCTCTATATTTCAAGTCCTGACCTTGTTTTGAGTAAAACTTCATAGGTGCGATATAGACCTTCAACGGCATAAATGTCCAACGAATTAATCTGCCGTTTTTTACGGATTCTTGTAAATAAGTTTTCTTCTCCATATTTTTATTGTATAATAAACTGTACTATAAGAAAAGTAAGTTAGATTAGAGTAAATAAACACAGACTAAGGAGAAAAAATTATGGGTATGAATTTAATGAACATCATGAAAACTGTTCAAAAAGCACAAAGCAAAGCGGTTGAAGTTCAAAAAGAATTGGAAGATTTGGAAATTACAGGTGTTGCAGGTAACGGTTCAATTAAAGTAGTTTGCAACGGTCAAGGCAAATTCAAATCAATTAAGATTGCTCCTGAAGCAATCAATCCTGAAAATCCTTCTTCAGTTGATTCAGATTCAATCGAAATGTTGGAAGATTTGATTACTGCCGCAATGAAACAGGCTAATGACCAATCTTCTAAAATCATGTCAGATAAAATGAAGAAAATTACAGGTGGAATCAGCATTCCGGGATTGAATTTCTAATGATTTATCCAAAATCCATAGCGGCACTTATCGAACAATTCCAAAAATTCCCTTCGGTAGGTCCAAAATCAGCACAAAGAATGGCTTTTCATCTATTGAGAATGACTGAGGCTGATGTGGAAAATTTTGCAAAAGCAGTGATTGAAGCAAAGAAAAACACGCATACTTGCGAAGTTTGCTTCAATCTTTCTGCTCAAAGTCCATGCGAAATTTGTTCCTCAACTTCTCGTGACAGGTCGGTAATTTGTGTTGTGTCAGAAACAAAAGACCTTATTGCGATTGAAAAAACGAATGAATATAGAGGGCTTTACCATGTCCTGCAAGGTTTAATTTCCCCGATGGACGGTGTCGGAGCCGATGATATTCGTATAAAAGAATTGCTAAATCGCTTGACAAGTGATGAGGTTAAAGAGGTTATTCTTGCTCTCAGTCCGTCTGTTGAAGGTGAAGCAACAAGTCTTTATCTTACAAAATTGATTAAACCTTTCGGGATTAAGGTTTCAAGAATTGCGTTCGGGCTTCCTGTCGGTGCTGATTTAGAGTATGCCGATGAAATTACTATTGCAAAAGCCATTGAAGGCCGGCATGAAATTTAATTTTTAACAAAAGAAAACCTGATTTCTAAGAAATCAGGGAAAAATTTGTAGGGGAAAAATTAAATTGGAGTTATTAAAAAAAACTTATGCGATGTGCAACAGTTGCTTATTGTAACTTGCGATAAAATTCATTTGTTCCAATAATAAATCTGATCTGTCAACATAAGGTTGAACAGGTGCAACTGCTGTAGTTACTTGGTTTTGATATATATCGTTTAACTTTTTATCAATCTTTTTTAAATTTTTAAGTGCCATAA
>CAVKDD010000104.1:0-5490 GCA_963654845.1 Acutalibacteraceae bacterium
ATGTAAAATAAATTGCTGTAATAACAATTATTACGATTAGTAATTCAACTATCCCGACTGCTTTTTTCATAAAAATCTCCGATTATTTTAATTTATTCTTTGTTAGAAACATAATGACCGCTTCGTCTTTATCCTGAGGCGTTCTCAGCGAATCTTTGTTGAGTTTGAAGTTTTTGACTTCGTGCGGGACAAAAAACTTGTTGTAAATCGTCAACGCAACAAATAATACGAAAAAGACTATAACAGTTACTATCATTGATAATAACAATCTTCCCATATCTGATTGCGGATGAAGTAAATTCCTTGCATGTGCAACATTAGCAGTGCTTGATAGCACTACTAACATTGCGACAAAAAATCTTTGAAAAAGTTTATTCTTCACTTGTTTCCTCTGCTTTTTTAGCCTTTTTTGTTGTCTTTGAAGAGCCTCTGTTAGGTCTTCTTGTTCTTTTTTTAGGCTTTTCTTCGGTTGTTTCAGCACTTTCTGTAACTTCAGCCGACTGTTCTTGAGTTTGAACTTCAGGTGTTTCAACTTTCGGTAGTTCTGCTACAACTTCACCTGATGTTTCAGCTTTTGCTTCTTCAGCTTTGGCAGCTGCGGCTTTTTTCGCAGTTGCTTTTCTTTTTCTTGTTTTACCTTTGATTTTAGGTTCAACAGGAGTTTCCGCTTCTGCAACAGGTTCTTGAACGGTTTGTTCAACTGTTTGAGGTGCTACAACTTCTTCAACTACAGGCTGAATTTCTTTTTCTGTTTGTTGAACTTTCGGTTCTTCCTCAACAGGTGCTACAACAGGTTGAGCGTTTTCAACTTCTTGTTCTGTTCTGTTTTGTTTATCTTTTTTATCGAATTTATTTTTTCTGTTTTTGCGTTTATTGTTTTCTTTTTTAACAATTTCCTCAGCAACTGTTGCTGAAGGTTCGGTTTCTATCGCAATTTTTTGCGGTGCTTCCTGAACCTCAGGTGCAGGTTGTTGTTCCTGTTGTTGATTATTTTTGTTGAATTTACTTTTCTTGAAGTTTGCAACAGGTAATTTAACCTTAGCGGCTTTTGCTCTATATTCGCCTTCCGCAGTCGGAGTTGCAAAGTTAAATTCAATCATAGAATATCCGCTACCTTGACAATGCGGGCATTTCTTTGTGAAAATTTCCGATAAGGATTGACCTTGACGGTGTCTAGTAAGTTCGACAAGTCCCAAATCAGAAAGTTGACCGACTTGCGGTTTAGCCTTGTCAGGTTCAAGTGCCATTTCAAGTTCTTCCATCATTGCAAGTTTATCTGCTCTTGACATCATATCAATAAAGTCAACAATAACCATACCGCCGATGTTTCTCAATCTTAATTGACGTGCGATTTCATGTACCGCTTCAATGTTTGTTTTCAATATGGTTTCATCTTGAGTTGCCGAGCTGATAAATTTACCGCTGTTAACATCAATTACCGTTAAGGCTTCTGTTTGTTGGATGTACAAATATCCGCCTGAAGGCATATTAACTTTAACTTTCAACGCCGCTTTGATTTCTTTGTGGATGTCCATTGCCACCAAAAGCGGGTCAGTACCTTTATATAAGGTTACTTGAGTTCCTTTTGCCATGTGCCAGTTTTGCAAAATGGTTTGAACTCGGTTCATTGCAAACGGTGTATCTACAATGATTTCCTTAACATCTTCCGTGCATGCCTCTCTGATTACTCTATACAACAAATCTTGGTCACGATAAATCAAGTTTGGCGGAGTAAGAGTTTCTGCTGATGTGATAATATTATTCCATTTTTCAAGCAAAATTTCCAAATCTTCTTGAATATCTGATTCTGATTGACCTTCCGCTTCGGTTCTGATAATTACGCCGACACCGACAGGTTTAATCAGGTTGATAATTGATTTTAATCTTGCTCTTTCTTTTGAATTTTCGATTTTTTTACTGATGCTTACACCCGGTTCGTTTGGCATCAATACCAAGAATCTGCCGGGAAGGCTGATTTCGGTTGTAACTCTCGGACCTTTGTGTCCTGTAGGTTCTTTAACAACTTGAACGATAAGTTTTTGTTTTGGTGAAAGTTTTTCTTTTAAAGTACCTTTGCCCATAACATCTTGAGCGTGCAAAAAGCCCATTTTATCCGTTCCAACGTTTACGAAGGCTGCGTCAATACTTGGCAAAATGTTATCAACTGTTGCCAAATAAACATCCCCTAACAAAACTTCACCTCTGTGAATGAAAAAGTCAGTAACGACTTTGTTTTCTAAAACGGCAGCGATATTATCTCTTTCAGCTATAACAATCTTTTTCTCTACCGGTTGATTTGTGTTTCGATTTCTGTCGTGCATAAATTTTCCTTTACTATAACTCATGTAATGACTCGGTTAGAAATTTTATCCTCGTAATGCTAAAAATTACGTCTTTTGCAATTACGTTCATCAGAACATCAGCTCTGAGCGGAGGAATTTCGTATCCCTGACCAGTCTTTAGTACTATAAACAGACAATCCCCTTCAAATCGGTGTGACCCGATTGATTTTTTGATGTCTATTGTTTTCATTAAACCTTTTTTAGTTTTTCTCTCGACTAAAATTTCATCGGAAGATAAAACTTTTTCTGTATTATATACTAATTTTTCAAAATCGTAAAGAGCGGGATTTAAGATTTTGATTTTATATTCTGCCCAAGATACAGTCTGGTCGATTGCTTTGTCAGAATTGTTAATTTTTTCAACGCTTATGATTTCAGATGTGTTGTGGAGTGCGTTTTGAAGTTCCTCTTTTATTCTTTCGGGACTTGTTTCTTCTAACAACTCGATATCCACAAGTTCTGTTGTGCTTTCGCTGTATAAAGGCAAGGCAATTCCCATTGAAATCTTCATTGTCGGGTTGTAACCGCAAGAAAATGCCACGTTAAGATTTGTTCTTGAAACCGCTTTGAAGAATGTATTTTGCCAATCCAAATGTGAAAAATATTTCAAAACACCCGTTTTTGTCAATTTAATTCTGTATCTGAACAATTCTCTGTTTGGGTGAACTGTTGACGGGTCAACAACTACTGCAACTTCTTTTGCTTTGAGTTGGGCTTTTTCGCTTGCTTTAAATTCGGGTGCCATTATCTTTTTGACGTTCATATTCGGGCAAACTCCGCAACCTACGCAACGTTGTTGGCAAGTCGGTACAATATGCGGTGAATTTGCATCAATCATCATTGCTTTTGTGTATTCGGCTTTGAACCAATCAGGATTAATTCCTACATCAATAAAGTTCCACGGCAATTCTTCCTCTAATCCGAACTGTCTTTCTGCTCTTTGTGTTAGATTTATGCCCAGTTCTTCCGCCGTCTCAAACCAAACATTTTTGTCAAAATATTCACCCCACGCATCAAGGTAACAGCCTTTTTGGTACAAGGCTTCAATATATTTACATAAAGTGTCGTCCCCACGAGTCAAGGCTGCTTCAAGCAGTGAAACAAATTTTTCGTGATAATTTACCTTAACGCCTTTGATATGTTTTACCTGTTCCATCAGGTGGTGAATATGCTCGGTTACGCTATCCAAATTCATCTGTCCGCACCATTGGAACGGAGTAAACGGTTTCGGTACAAAGATTGACAAGGTACATGTCAAATCAAGCGAATGTTTCAAGCCTTTTTCTTTTTTTAGAAGTTTTGAACGGTATCTGATTCGTCTGAACAATTCCGCCATTTCGTCCATATCTTCAAGGGTTTCTGTCGGAAGTCCGCAAATAAAGTAAAATTTAACCCTTGACCAGCCGTTTTCGTAAAGCGTCAAAACAGCGTTCATAATTTGTTCTTCCGTAATATTCTTTTTGATTACGTCACGAAGTCTTTGGCTTCCCGCCTCTGGTGCTAAAGTCATTGTTGATTTTCGGACACTTTGTACCAAATTCGCAAGTTCTAAGTTAAAACCGTCAATTCTTTGGCTCGGTAAAGACACTGAGATTTTTCGGTCATTAAAATCTACCGCCAATTCTTTTATAACTTCATTGATATTTGCGTAATCGTTTGAAGACAAAGACAACAGTGAATACTCATCATAGCCCGTTTTATCAACAAGTTTTTTAGCCTTGTCTATAATATCTTCGGCACTTCTTTCTCTAATCGGGAGTGTAACGTGTCCCGGTTGGCAAAATCTGCACATTCTGCCGCAACCACGTCTTATTTCAACAACCGCTCTATCCTGAATTGAAGAAGAAAACGGTATCGGATAGCGTGTCAAAGCGTTTTTATCGTTCAGTTGAGCAACTCTTTTGACAACTCTTCCGCCGACAAGTTTTGACCAGCGTCCGTTTTTCGGGTCTTTGCAAAGTGCTTTTATTCGTTCATTTCTTGGCAAACCTTTGGTTCCTTCCAAAATTTTACAAAGTTCAATGATATTCTCTTCTCCGTCACCCATCATAAAGACATCGATAAAATCGCTCATCGGCAGCGGATTAAAGGCACAAGGTCCGCCTGCGACAATTATCGGGTCATTATCCGTTCTGTCGGAGTTCTTGTACGGTACTCCTGCCATATCAAGCATTTTTAAAACTGTCGGATATGCCATTTCATACTGTAGCGAAAATCCGATAATATCAAAATCTTTCAAATCTTTTTTTGATTCTACGCCATATAGTGTTTCCGGGGTAAAATCAGGTTCGGGAGCATAAACTCTATCGCACATGAAGTCTTTTTCATTGTTGATTAAATCATATAAAATTCTGACCCCTAAATTTGAAATTCCAACTTCATATTTGTCGGGAAAAGCAAGTGCAAATCTTATTTTTGCAGAAGCAAAATCTTTATTGTAGGACAAGTATTCGCCACCGACATATTGATACGGTTTTGAACAATGATATAAATTTTCTTCGTATTTAAAACACATTTTTCTCTCTTATGCTAGGTCTTCCGGAAAATATCTGTCTATTTTTATTATTGTTCCGTCAAGTTTATTTTCTTCAAAGGATTTCATAAATTTGAACAAATCACTGTTTGGAACGTGGTAACTGTATAAAAATATTTCCGAATTTATCTCTCTCATTACGGTTACCGTGTAGTGGCATTTTGATGCGTAATTCAATAAGTTTTCTTTGCTGAAACTGTTGCCGTTAAGGTCTTTTTTATGCTTAATATAGTTAAATCCCGCATAAAACTTGACCTGTTCTTTGATTTCTTTAGGAAGATTGTCCATGCTTTGTGTTGCAGAAAATAAATTTATAACATTATTATCCTTCTTTTTTGTCATAAGCACTTCTCTCCCTATTCTTATTAAACTATATTTTTATTAACATGTCTAAATGTTAAGTTTATTCGGCTTTCAACTTTTTTAAATAGTCCAAAACCTTCAAGGCTGTTTCTCGGCGGATATCTTTTGGTGAAAGTCTTAAATATTCAATGGCATGCGAAACCTTGATATTTTTATCGTACCATCTTCTCATAATGTAATTATATTGGTCTTCCAATGACAATTCTTCCAATTCAACATCTTTCAGCAGGTCAATAATATAATCCGCACATC
>CAVKDD010000105.1:0-5481 GCA_963654845.1 Acutalibacteraceae bacterium
GCTGGAACCGAAATCTTTGATTTCGAAGGGGGGTAAAATAATCAAAATAAAACAATGTGTTAAGTCCCAAAACCCTTGTAAAACCTCACAATGAAGAGACTCTGAAACCAGTTCAGGGTGACCCTTTTGCGGTGTTTAATCTTTTCAGAATGACGTATTCTTTGTTCGCTCCGCCCCAAAATAGTCATTTCAAGTTTTATTTCCTCTTTCAGGTTTATTTTTCTGCCTGTTTGTAATATTTTGGTATTACGAATGAGGGATTATGTATGGAAAATTCAAAAAATATTATAAAAAATGCTGAAAAATCTTTGCAAAAAGAGTTTGAAGTTATTGAAGAAATTAGAGATTTTAACCAAGAAAAAGTTTTAAATGCGTTTATCGAAAATCGTGTCGCTCCCGAACATTTTTACACAGTTTCAGGTTACGGGCATGACGATTTGGGGCGTGAGGTTTTGGACAAGGTTTTTGCAAGTGTTTTCAAGACGGAAAAGGCTCTTGTGAGAATCCATTTTGCTTCGGGAACTCACACTTTGGCATGTGCTTTGTTCGGCAATTTGAAATATGGCGATAAGCTTTTGTCTGTTGCGGGAACTCCTTATGACACAATGCAAGAGGTTATCGGGACAATGGGCGATGAGGAAACAAAAAGAGCCTCATTAATCGGCAGCGGAGTTTTGTATGACGAAGTTCCGCTATTGAACGAGACCGATATTGATTTTGAAAAGTTGGAGCAAATGGTTGACTCTTCTACAACAATGGTTTTAATCCAACGTTCTAAAGGGTATTCAACAAGAAAATCTTTATCGCTTGAGGTAATCGAGAAGATTTGCAAGGTCGTAAAAGCGAAAAATCCTGAAACAATTTGTTTTGTGGATAACTGTTATGGTGAATTTGTTGATTATAAAGAGCCGACAGAAGTCGGAGCGGATTTAATGGCAGGTTCTTTAATCAAAAATGCAGGCGGCGGAATTGTCGAAGCGGGCGGATATATTGCAGGTAAAGAGTTGTATGTTGAACGTGCCGCAAACAGATTGACAGCACCTGGGATTGGTTCTGAAGGCGGTGCGATGTTCAATCAACACAGATTAATTTTTCAGGGCTTGTTTATGGCTCCGTCTGTTGTTGCAGATGCGGTTAAGGGGGCGGTTTTGGCTGCGAAAATTTTTGAGGAAATCGGCTATAATTCTTCACCAAAATATGATGAAAAAAGAACCGATATTATTCAAAATATTACGTTTGGCGCTCCCGAGCCGCTTGAAAAATTCTGTCGCACAATTCAATCTTTGTCACCTGTCAACGGGTATGTAACACCTGTTCCCGAGTATATTCCGGGGTATGAAGACAAGGTAATTATGGCGGGCGGAACATTTGTTGAAGGTTCTACGATTGAACTTTCGGCGGACGGTCCGATGAGAGCACCTTATGTTGCGTATATGCAGGGCGGATTGAATTATTCTCATGTAAAAATCGCATTGACCAAGTTTTTGGAAAAGATTTAGTAAGTAAAAGAGGTACCTTAAAAGGGTATCTCTTTTCTTTTGTAACGTTTTGTTGCCCTGAAAAATGGCGATATGACAGGGTTTTATATTTATATATTAAAAACTATTGTTCTATAATTTTTATATGCTACAATGTTATGGCACGGGTTCGTGTAACATGAAAAATTTAGTGTATAGAATTTAATGAGGTAAGAGAAGAGAGGTTAATTATGGCATTACCGAATGTAGCGTATTTTTCAATGGAAATTGCTATGGATCAATCTTTAAGCACTTATTCAGGTGGTTTAGGATTTTTGGCCGGCTCACACATGTTATCTGCAGGATATTTGCAAATGCCTATGGTAGGGGTAACAATGTTATGGTCTTATGGTTATTATGATCAACGTATTGATCAATCAGGCAACGTTGAAGTTGCATATATCAGAAAGTATTATGATTTCTTGACAGATATAAATACTGAAACTGAAGTTGATATCTTTGGTGAAAAAGTTAAGGTTAAGGCTTATTTAGTTCAACCTGAATTATTCGGAACTTGTCCTGTTTACTTGTTGACTACTGATATCGAAGGTAACAGCGATTGGGCTAAGAGCATTTCATACAAATTGTATGACGGCGATGAAAAAATCAGAATTGCTCAAGAAACAGTTTTGGGTATTGCAGGTGTTAGAATCCTTCAAAAAGTAGGTTATAACTTTGATGTTATCCACATGAACGAAGGTCACGCATTGCCTGCCGCATTTGAATTGTTAAGACAATACAACGGCGATTTGAATGAAGTTAAAAAACGTACCGTATTCACAACTCACACTCCTGTTGCTGCAGGTAACGAAGTTCACTGGGTTGACAGATTGTTAGAAGGCGGTTTCTTTGCAGGTGCTTCTCGTGAAACAGCCGTAGCTTTGGGTGGTGAAAACTTCTCATTAACGGTTGCCGCTTTGAGAATGTCAAGAATTGCTAACGCAGTTTCTCAATTACACGGTCTTGTTTCTAACAAGATGTGGGAATGGGTTGAAGGCAGATGCCCTATTAGAGCAATCACTAACGCCGTAAATCTTCAATACTGGCAAGATAAGAGAGTTAAAGAAGCTCAAAATGACCCTGAAAAATTGTTAGCGGTTAAACGTGAAATGAAAGCAGAATTGTTCAAATATATTGCTAACGTTGCAGGTAAGAGATTTGACCCTGATGTATTAACTATCACTTGGGCAAGAAGATTTGCCGATTACAAACGTGCATGGTTAATCTTGATGGATAAAGACAGAATCGGTAAATTGTTGGATGAAAACAAAGTTCAAATCATCTTTGCAGGTAAATTCCACCCTGATGATGTTATGGGTAAAGAAATGTTTAACAAATTGTTGAACAGATCTCATACTTTGAAAAACGTTGTTGTTCTTCCGGGTTACGAACTTCAATTATCGGGCATGTTGAAACGTGGTACTGATGTTTGGTTGAACACTCCGTTAAGACCGTTCGAAGCTTCAGGTACTTCAGGTATGTCTGCTAACGCTAACGGTGCAATTCACTTGTCTATCTTTGACGGTTGGACTGTTGAAGGTACATTTAGCGGAATTAACGGTTACGCTATCGAATATCCTGAAATCGATGACGATATGTCTTGGGAAGAAAGACACTGGAAAGATCACAAGTGCTTAATGAGCATTATTGAAGATCAAATTATTCCGACTTACTACAACAACAAACCTGAATGGGCAAGATTGATGCGTCAAGCTATCAGAACTTCTGAAGCTTACTTCAATTCTGACAGAATGGTTATCGAATACTACAACAGATTGTATAAGCCAATCGCTCACGATGACGAATGTTCAGGTGAAGAAAAGCATGAAATGAAGATTAATGAAGCACCTACATTTGATGCTTGGACTTTCTCAAATATTAAGTAAGAGATAGAATAACTGATAATAATAACAAATTAGCCGACAGTGATGTCGGCTTTTTTGTTTGAAAATTATCGTCTGAAAAATTTATACCAATAAAAATAATTCCGCACTCGGTTTCTTTTTCTTCACGAGTTTGTACATTTCCATTTCAACTTTCGGTTCTGCAATGAAAAAGGCTGATCTTCTCCACGGAAAAAGCAGTGTGCCAAATTCGTTCGGGAAGCCTTCCAAATCTGTTTCTTTAACCTCTTTTACTTTGTTGCACATTTCAAAAATATCACCTTTAGGCAAGAAATATGTTTTATGTCCCAGTGGGTGAAAGCCTTGAAATTTTAAACTCATTACAATATCTCTGACTTCGGGAAAGTCAACATTTTTGAGGTAAATTCCGTTAAAACTTGTTTGGCTGTTATTTGTAATTTGCATATTTATACAAAACAGGACAACAAATTTTTTGCTACTTTAGTTTGTAAAATTATTTTACACGAGAAAATACTTCAACATCAATGTCATCAAAAGTATTTGTGTTAAAGTAGGCACAAGAGGCAACCATAGAGGCGTTGTCCGTGCAATATTTCATTGCGGGAGCGTGAACGTGGTAGCCTTCTTTTTCCAAATCAAAAACTTTTTTACGAATTTCAGAATTTGCCGCAACTCCGCCTGCGATTACAACTTGATTGTAGCCACGTTCCTCAACTGCTTTTTTAAGTTTTTTCACAAGAGTTTTTGAAACACATTCTTGAAAACTTGCACAAATATCATTGATTACGTTTTCGGGTAATTCTTGATTTTCTTCTGTGCAATATTCTTTTTTAAGGTTTTTAACCAATCTCAAAACGGCTGTTTTTAGTCCGCTGAAACTGAAATTATATCCGTCAACTTTTGCTTGCGGAAGTTCGTAGGCTTTAGGGTTTCCAAGTTGAGCGAGTTTGTCAAGTCTTGGACCTCCGGGGTACGGTAATCCGATTAGTCTTGCAACTTTGTCATAGGCTTCCCCGACCGCATCATCTATTGTTTCACCCAAAATTGTTTGTTTTGAGTAAGATTCAACGTCAATAATTTGTGTGTGACCGCCACTAATCAAAAGTGCCATATATGGAGGTTTTATGTCGGTTTCAATATAGTTTGCACAAAGGTGAGCGTTTAGGTGGTTTACTCCGATGAACGGTTTGTCATAAACCAACGCTAAAGTTTTTGCAGCGTTCAAGCCGACAAGCAAACATCCGACAAGACCCGGACCTACAGTTCCCGCAAATGCCGTGATATCGTCAGGTTTCAACCCTGATTGGTCAAACGCTTCCTGTACAACGATATTTATCGAATCAAGGTGTTCTCTTGCCGCAATTTCAGGGATTACACCGCCGAATTTTTCGTGAGTTTTGATTTGAGAAGCAACGATATTTGAGATTACTTCACGTCCGTTTTTCACGATTGCACAAGCCGTTTCATCACAACTTGATTCTATTGCCATAATATAATTATCTTGTCCTGAGTCAGGACCTACCAAAATTTCTTTTTCGCTAAACAAAGTCTTCTTTTTCATACCTACAATTTATAACAAATATGGGCAAAAAAAAACCCTTTCTTTTTGAAAGAGTTTGGAATCTTTTACAATTCCTCGTGTAGTAGGTTAGTGTGTAGTAGGTAGTAGTTATTTCTCGTGTTTATTTAATTCTGTTATCCTCGTTACTCTTATATAAAGTATTTTGAAAAGCTCGGATTTCAGCAAACGTTTATTTTGTTACAAAACTTAATGAACGCTACCCGTTGAGCAAAGTTTTGATTTGACTTTTGAGTGAGTGTTTTTTATAGTAAAAGCATTCAAAACATAAGGAGTAATATTATGAGAATTTCAGCGGTCAATATGTTTTCTAATGCGTATCAACACAAAAATGTGTCAAATAATTGCAATAATCAAAGGGTTTCGTTTGTACAAAGTCCGATATGTGACAGCGTACATTTTGGGGCTTCTTCTTACGAAGATGAGCAAATGAAAATTTTGCAAAACCGAATTACTACCCTTGTTCAGCCGTATTTAACCGAAAACAAAGGGGATTATTTGAAACTTGGCAGAATATGTT
>CAVKDD010000106.1:0-5474 GCA_963654845.1 Acutalibacteraceae bacterium
CGGTGTTTTCGTAAACTTCTTTTTGATGTTTTGCAAAAACCATATTGTAATATGCGACTTTTACATTATAAATTACGGTTTCAATACTTGTTTCGGCATCAAATCTTGAAGATTCGTAAGTTTTCTTTGCCGCATCTGCCATTGATTTTGTTTTACCAAAGTCAAACAACAACATATTGGCTGACAAGGTCGGAACATAATACATATCGTACTTTTGTGACATAAATCTTGCCATACCGCTACCCATTGTCATTAACATATCGTTTCTTGAATAACTCACACCTGCACTAAAGGTCGGGAAATAATTTGACCATGCCTGCCCGATTTTAGATTTGTAAATTTCAGACGTACTGATAGCAGACATAATTGCAGGGTGATGAGAAATCGCCAATTTTATACAATCCACCAATCCGACTTCTTTGCCCATATCTTCATAACTTATTCCGCTGTTTATTGCAGGGAATTTGGTATGATACATACCTTCCGCTTCTTTGGAAGATTTTAACCTTGATTTTTGGTTTGAATTGAGTTTTTTAATTTCTTTTTTCTCATTCACCTTTGTTTTGTCAGGTTCAACAATCTGAATTTCCTTTTCTTTTTTTGCTATCAGGTCGTTATTAACGGACTTTTTGGCAAAAACGCAATTAACGCTCATACCCAAAACCGAAGCCAATAACAATATATTCAAAAACTTTTTCATTATTTTATATCTCCAAATCTTTTTCAGTTATTTCTTTTTTAGGGAATTTATCAACAAATTCCTGAACGATTACATAAAAGGCAGGAGTTAAGGCAGCACCTAAAGTACAAGCCGCCACCATACCGCCAAATACGGTTGAACCAACGGAAATTCTTGAATTTGCACCCGCACCGCTTGCAAAAATCATCGGAAGTACACCGATAATAAACGCCAACTCGGTCATCATAATCGCTCTAAATCTTAATTTAGCCGCCTTAATCGCCGCATCTTTTACGGACAAGCCGTTTTTCTCATGTTCTTCTTTCGCAAATTCGACAATCAAAATAGACTGTTTTGCAGCCAAACCAATCAAGGTAATCATACCAACCTGAGAATAAATATCAAAAGATTGGTTAATCATCATTTGGAATATCAACGCACCGAGTGCTGCGATTGGTGAAATCAACAATACCGCAACAGGAATCGTATAACTTTCGTACAACGCAACCAAGAACAGGTAAACAAACACCAACGCAAACGAAATAATCATCATCGTTTGACCCGATGCCTCACGTTCTTGAGCGGAAGTACCTGACCAATCAAACGTCATATCAGACGGTAAAACACTTTTTGCAACGCTTTCCATTGCACTCATTGCTTCACCGGAACTCTTGCCTGAAGCCTGTTGACCTTGAATTTGTACGGATTCATACTGGTTATATCTTGAAATTGATGCAGTACCTACCGTTTGTTCCAATTTGATTATTGACAAAACGGGAACTTGAACACCGTTTCTGTTTTTAACATAAATACCTTCCAAGTCGGTAGTTTTATTTCTGAAATTACTTTCAGCCTGAATTTCGACCTTAAATACTCTACCATATTTATTAAAATCGTTGATATAATAAGTACCGAGCATTGAAGACAATGTCGTATATAGTTCCTGCAAATCGACATTTTGAGCCATTGCTTTCGCATAGTCGATATCAACAATATATTGCGGAACATTTGCTTGGAAAGTCGTATTAACGTTTGACAAAGTGCTGTTTTGATTTGCTGCCGAAATCAATTTATTTGCCCACGCTTCCATTTCTTGAGAAGTGTATTCGCCTTGAGATAGCATTTGGAACTCAAAACCACCCATCATACTCATACCGTCAATAGCAGGCGGTGAAAATACGATAATTGACGCTTCCTTCATTCCGCCCGCAACTTGTCTGATTTTGCTCAAAATTGCAGTATGTGACAAGTTTGTTGCTCGACCTTCAATTTTTCGTTTTACAAACGAAATCGGTCCGACTTTTCTGTCTGCATAACTGTCCAAACTGATAATCGCATAAGCTGTATTTGTTGCACCCATACCGCCAAAGATTGTCAATTTGTCCGCATCAACACCATCAATATCTTTAACTTGGTCAACAAAACGTCTTGCCACTTCTTCAGTTCTTGACAAAGACGCACCGTCAGGCAAGGTAATTTGCGATACCAAAACGCCTTGATCTTCATCAGGAATGAAACCTTTTGAAATAAAACAGTATGACACAACCGTCAAAACTACCACCAAAGAATAAACAATAAACACAAGTTTTTTATCATTTACAAATTTGGTTACATATTCTATATAAAAATCTTCAACCTTATTAAATAATCCGTTGAACCAATCAACAACAATCTGAGTTTTGCGTGAAATTCTTTCGCCGATATGTTTAAAATGTTCACCGATAGAAAGCTTTGAAGTACCGATTTTTTCAACATTTTTCTCCTCGTTACCCAAGAAATGTGAACACATTGCAGGTGACAAAGTCAATGCACAAATTGCTGAAACCGCAATAGAAACGGCAATACATACGGCAAATTGTTTATACATTACACCCGTCATTCCGCCCATAAAGATAATCGGAACAAATACCGCCATCAATACCATTGCCATTGCTACCAAAGAAGCTCCAACCTCTTCCATTGTCAACTGAGTTGCAATAATAGCGGATTTTCCTTCATCCAAATGTCGTTTTACGTTTTCAATAACAACGATAGCATCATCAACAACAACGCCGACTGCCAAAACCAACGCAAACAAAGACAAAAGGTTAATTGACATTCCAAGAGCCTTCAAAGCTGCAAATGTACCAATCAAAGATACCGGAATTGTCGCACAAGGAACTAATGTAGCCTTCCAATCCCCCAAGAACAAGAAAATAATCAATACAACGATTATACCCGTCAACAGGATTGTAAATTCAACCTCGTGCATAGATTCTTCAATATATTCGGCATCATCTTTAATTGTAATAATCTTGATACCGTTAGACATTCTCGAATTTAACTCATCAATCTTTGCGTGAACGGCTTTTGACAAGTTGATAATATTCGCATCGGGAAGTTGAGAAATTACGATTACGGCTGACGGCTTTCCGTTTACCAAACCTAAGTTTGAATAAGATTCCGCCCCGAGTTCTACTCTTGCAACATCCTTAACCCTAACGTTTGAGCCGTCCATATTTGAACGAATTATAATATTTTCAAAATCCTTCACATCAGACAATCTGCCACGAGTTTTCAAGGTCATTTGAAGAGCCTGAGCCTCATCTGTCGGCAAAGCACCGAGAGAACCCGCCGTAACCTGTGTATTTTGAGTGCTGATTGCTGATTTTACCTCACTTGTTGAAACATTCAAACCTGCCATTTTCTGCGGGTCAAGCCAAATTCTCATTGAGTAATTCCCAGCACCGTGAACATCAACATCCGCAACGCCGTCAACACGTTTCAATTCATCTTTAATATAAATAGAACCGTAGTTTGTCAAATCCAACTGTGACCAGTTGCCGTGTTCAGGATACAAGGTCAAAATCAAAGCACCTGACCCTGAAGATTTACTAACCGCCGTAACACCCGTTCTTTGTACATCTTCAGGCAACTGCGATTGCACCTGTTGAATACGGTTTTGAACATTCATCAGGTTAATGTTTTTATCTGAACCAACCTTGAAATACATTGTCAAAGAATAAGAACCGTCATAAGAAGTTGAAGTCATATAAGTCAAATTTTCAACCCCGTTCAACTTATTTTCCAAAACCGTTGCAACAGAAGACTCAATAACTTCCGCACTTGCACCTTGATATGATGCCGAAACAGACACCTGTGGCGGTGTTACATCAGGGTAACTTTCCTGTTTCAATCCAAAGTAAGAAATGACACCGACAATAACGATACAGATAGATATTACCAGTGCAAATCTCGGCTTTTGAATAAAAAAGTACAACTTATCTTTATCAAATATATTTTTCATTATTTACCTGCCGATTTTGATTGTTTTTTCTCATACTCTTTTTGCGAAATTGCAGTAACTTTTTGTCCTGCCGCTTTTACCTGTTGAATGCCTGATACAACGATTTCATCAGACTTTTCCAAACCGCTTTCAACAATCCAATTATTGTCTATCGCATCCGAAATTTTTATGTCTTTTCTGACAACGGTCAAAGTTTTGTCGTGTTTATTTTTAGACTTGTCAACAGCCCAAACGTAATATCCGCTCATCGCATCACCTTTTGTACAAGATTGCGGAACCGTCAAATAAGACACTTTTTTAGGGGCAACGATAGAAACCTTCATGTAATCACCCGGAACAAGCCAACCTTTTGTATTGTCAAACACGGCTCTCATCTGAACAGAACCTGAGTTTTGGTCAATTTGATTATCTACAAAATTAACCGTTCCCGCTTTTGTGTACCAAGTTCCGTTATCAAACTGCACCTTAACCTGAGCATCTTTGAATTTGTCACTGGCTCTCAATAGTTTAACAAAATCATCACTTCTCAAACTAAATGACACATAAACAGGGTCGTAACTTGAAATATTAACCAAAGAACCTGAAGTTGCCGTAACATAGTTACCTTCGGTAATTTTAACCTTACCGATACGACCGTCAACAGGTGATTTTATTGTGGTATAACTCAAATTTACTCGAGCAAGTTCAAGACGTTGCCTTGCAGAATCCAATAACGCACTGTTCTGATTACGAGTTGCCAAACTTTCATCAACATAAGAATGGCTGACCAAATCCTCTTTGATAAGTGCATTTGCTCGGTTTAATTCCTGTTGAGAATTTTTCAACAACGCACTGTATTGATTAACGGTTGCCTGAGCATTATTAACTTCAAGTTGATATTCTCTCGGGTCAATTTGGAAAATAGTTTGACCTTTATGTACAAAATCCCCTTCATTAAAATATTTCTTTAACAAAAACCCTGAAACTCGGGCTATAACATCAACCGAATACTTTGCCTCAACACGTCCCGTTGATTCAGCGGTAACGTTTGTTTCCACGACTTGCGGTTTGTCAATGACCACCTCTTGCGGCATAGACATCAATTTTGCGGTAATCATACCCATAATATTTCCCGACACTTTATGATATAGAATCGGCAAAATAATTATTAATAATATAACAATTCCCCATTGTTTTTTAGTTAAATTTATTTTCATACTTTCTCCTGAATGATTTTACATACTTCCTAACAAATTATAATTAATCCTAAAACTTTTTGTCAACAAAACGGAATACCCGTATCATAGGCATTCCGTATCATTTGAAACTCAATCTTCATTATTTTCTTCGGATTCGACCTGAACATTTTTCTTGCGTGAAAATAATCGTTTAAAGAAGGACTGTTTTTTAGTTTTTTCAACCTTTTTGCTATCCTCTTCTACCTTATTATTTTCTTCATTAACTTGTTCTTCTTCGTCCTGTTGAGGTGCTAAAACCTCTTCTTTTTTCTCTTCAGCTACAATTTCAGAA
>CAVKDD010000107.1:0-5444 GCA_963654845.1 Acutalibacteraceae bacterium
CTCTAACGCCTTGTTATAGTATTCCATTGCTTTGACTTCATCACTTACCGCATAAATTTCCGCAAGATGTGATACCGACACATACAGTCCGTTATAATTCTTAGTCTTTAAGTCTATTGAAATACTTTCATTATAATACTGAATTGCCTGTTTTGTCGAACCCAATTCATCATAAAGTTCCGCAAGATTAGACAAAGCCATTGATAAATACGGATTTTTTGCAGGGTTTGAATCAATATCAATACATTTCAAATAGAATTGAGCCGCCGAGCGTAAATCCTCAATTTCAGAACATGAAACCGCATATTTATAATAAAGTTCCGATAGCAAAGCCTTATCGGTTCCCAATTCGACAAGCGGAATTGACTGTTTGTAATACTTATATTCAATTTCAGGATTATCGCTAAGTCTTGCTATTGCAAGGTTTGTTTTAATTTTCAAAAGTTTTGGCAACTCCTTGACCTGCTCCAATTCTGACAATATAAACTTTGCATTATCGTATTTATACATCGAATAATAAACATCGGCAATCGCCAATTTCATCTCATAAACTTTTTCATAATCGGACGCATTATAATAAAAATCGTGAGCCTGAGTATAGTAATCCAACGCATTGTATAGGTCTGACAAATGCTCATACGCTTGAGCAAGTTTTATATAAATTGACGGCAAGAAAGTGAAGAAATTAGCATCAGACGTCTTTGACAAGGCAATCTGATAAAGCATTACAACCTGTTTGTAATTATAATTTTTCTCTTCAATTTTTGCAGCATTCAACAACTGTTGCAACGTCATTGAATTGCCTTCTTTTTCAACTTTTGCGGATTTTGCATTAGCCGCCATAAAGGAATTTATTGAATCCGCAATATCATCAAGCACCGCCTCATCTTCAATAATAAAGCTGATTTTATCAATTTTATCTTTCTTTGTTTCGATTTTTTCAGGTTCTTTTTTAGCAGGTAACGGCAACGGCTTCGGAACATCAGCATTTTGAGGTTTTTCCACCTGTTGTTCCGCTTTTTCAGTTTTTTGTTGAAGAAGAGGACGTTTCGGCAAAAACATACTGTGATATTCGATTTCATTACGCATTGTTTGACGTGATAACAACAAATCTCTTTCGCTCGGTTTTAGCGGAAGTTGAGTATTATACAAGTCAATACACGCCGAATGAAGTTTTATCAAAACATTATCGGGGATTTGATTTTCAATAACATTACGGAAAGCTTCCTTCAAATAAATGCAATTACCCTCATAATTCAGCAAAGAATTTTGAATAAAATACAAGATTTTATTTTCCTCGTACAAATGCAAAGTTTTTAGCAAATTCATGTGAATAGGGATTCTCATAACCGTCAAAAGTCTGAACAGATGAGCACTCACAGGGTCAACAAGAGAAAGCATTTCTCTTATAATAAATTCCGAATACGACATGTAACTTTTGGTATATTTTTCGAGAAAAGTTATTAGTGACAACCCTCGCAAATTTATGACTTTGACCGCACGTTCAACATTTTTGAAATACCCTTTTGAAATTTTATATAATTCGTTTGAAAAAACACCGATATTTTTTATCCCGTTGTCCTTCAAGTATTTTTCAAACATTTTTTGAGAAAGTGCCAACACAGAAACCTTTTCACAGTCAACTTCCGCAAAATCTTCTTCCTGAAATTTTGTAGAAATAAGAATAATTTTCACACGGGGAAAAGTTGCCAAATGTTTGAGAAAATCTATAATTCCGCCACGATTATCCTTTACAACAGACTCAAAAGAATCAATAACAATAGTTATCGGATTTACGACTGAGGTAAAATAAGAATTAATCATTTGGGTGAAATTTTCGGCTTTCACCTTCGGTTGTTGAATAATTCCTCTCAAAACAAACGAGCGGAACAATTCATAAAAACACAACAACAAGTCATCCAAAATCGTGGTTTCAAAACAGGTATAATGAAGAATTAAAACCTCGTCTTTTAAATTTCGCAACACAAAATCAACGACTTCCGATTTTCCGCTACCGACAAAACCGCTGACAAGAGCCATTTTTTTGTCGTTCATCAGGAATTGCCCGAGTTGTGCTATTTGCTTCTCGTTATTTTCAAGAAGTGACGGAACTACGGGAAGTTCTTTCGGAATATCTTTAATATTTATCAGTGAATCTAAAAATTCTTCGTTCATTTTGTTTAATTTACTCTGTTTCTGCCGTTTTCTTTTGCATTATACAATCTTTTATCCGCAGCATCAATAATTTGAGCGGGAGTTTCGCCGTCACTTTCGATTGAAGAAACGCCCAAACTTATGGTAACATTGCTTTCTCTTGAATGAGTAAGCTTGAATTTTCTTGATGCCACCATTTGGCAAAGTTTTTGTGCGATATTAACGGCTTCCTCATACTTTGTATTCGGGAGAATAATACTCATTTCCTCACCGCCGTATCTACAAACTATATCGGTCGCTCTGACATTTTTCTTTAATGTGAAAGCAACTTGTCTTAACACGGCATCACCCGATTGGTGCCCGTAAGTATCATTGAACTTTTTGAAAAAGTCAATATCAATAATTATCAGGGAAACAGGATTTCCGTAACGTTTTGAATGATTTATTTGATTTAATAACTGTTCTTGGAAATATCTGTGATTATAAAGTTCCGTCAACCCGTCCGTAGTTGCCAATTTATACTGCTGGTCAAAATCTCTTGATTTGATTAAATATTTTATAATAACCGCAATAATAAAGGTCAACAAGGCGAAAGACAACGGTGAAACAATTTTTATCCACCAAAATTTGCCAAAATTACCCGTCATCAATTCATACGCAAACATTACATAACATACATATATTGTTAATGATGCACCAAACGCCATAGGCATTGAGGAAATTCTCAAAACACATCCGACAGTAAGTAATGCCAACAAAAAGGCGGCAAGATAATTTACATATTCGGGAC
The DNA here is from genome assembly GCA_963654845.1 of Acutalibacteraceae bacterium. Classification (GTDB taxonomy): domain Bacteria; phylum Cyanobacteriota; class Vampirovibrionia; order Gastranaerophilales; family Gastranaerophilaceae; genus Zag111. The sequence goes on from CAVKDD010000107.1 coordinate 2,945, forward strand.
ATTTGCGAATAAAACTGTTATCAATAATATTATTTACATAAGTTGCCTGAACCTCAACTCCCGGATAAACTTTATCCACCGGAACAGTTTTGATATCAAACAAACTTGCAGCAGTTGCACCGAAATAAACAATTTTATTATGGAAATCATAATCAAATTTTTCTTTACCCTCGGCAGCCTTTATCAATTTATACATCGGCAAATTTTCAAAAGTTCCCGCTCCGCCGTACCAGTTGAGAATTACACTCGCATCACTATCAGGATAAAGTTTTTGCATTTTGCCCGTTCTTTGACCGACCAAATACCCGAGTTGCGGATAATATTTGCCGTTATATTTCAAATATAAAGGCATTTTTCTCAAAACGCCGTCATCCGAACGTGACACATTTATCATTCCGATATTTGAAGTTACATCTAAAATACCCTGCAAAATTGCACGACAGTTTGAATATTCAATCGCATCTGTTGCGTTTTGCAAAGGTTTTATTTGCAAGGTTTCAGGCAATATTGGAGGTTTTCTCAAATCTTCGGGCTGATTATCCAAATTCATTGCAGTATAAAGATTATCGTACTTTTTGAAGGAATTTATTAACGCATTATCCGCTTTTTCACCGCTTTTCAAGGATTTTACAAACATCATATCAAAAGCAACACTTTGCGGATTTTGAGCCTCAATATAATCCACCATTTTTGCATAAACATCACGAGGCAAAGGCCATTCACCGTAATGGTCTAGGATATATTCATAACTTGCATCATCAACGGCAACAATTACAATATTACTATCGTGTTTTCTCAACCCCGAATTTGCAAGAATGCTTTGCCTTATATCGAAGGTTCTGTCTTCAATAGCGTTCAAAAACGAAAAGACACCGCCATTTCTAATTCCGAAAAATAACAGAACTAAAAATACAGATGCCCAAACTATATATAAAAACTTTTTCAGCATTTTCCCAACCTTTGTTAATCTACGTTTTCAGTATAATTTAACAAAGAAACATTCGCAAGGATATTTTTTACAACAAAGCGTTGTTCCAAAATTTTGTTGGTAAGTTTCAAAATTTCCGTAGTGTAAGACAACTCATCAGGGTGTGTCAAATAACGAAGTAAGCACTTTTCATGTAAATTCACGGCTAAATATCCTTATTAAAATGTTGACAATTATATTATTTCAAATTTTTAACAAAATTAAATCAACCTTTTAAAGAATATAAAAATTAAAATCTAATATGAACAGATTATTTTTTCTTTTTGAACGCAAAAAACTTAAACAAAACATAAGTTACGGCAGACACCAAACCTATTGAAATAAACTGTGCCAAATATACATTTTTTATCCATCCAAACTCAACAAAAGCCTGCAAGAACAGGGCATTCAAGAAATATCCGACCACCCAAGTCGAACAACATTTCAAATACTCTTTGACATAATTTCCCTTAGTTTTAAACACAAAAAACTTTTGGTTCAAATAAGAAGGAAAAGACGACAAAACCCACTGCAAAATTACGCAAAGCTGGTAGTAACTTTTGCCCAACAAATACAAACAAATCGCAAAAATAATGTAAGAAACCGCCGCATTAACGCCCCCAACAAAAATAAATCTTATCGGGGACGGCAATTTATACCAAAGTGTTAAAATTTTATTCTGCTCTTCTTCCACGCTATTTCCTACAAATCCTTGTCTGATTCTCTAATCGGAGCACCTATTACTCTTTCGACCTCAGCCGCATTTATATTATACTGCAACAAAGTTGAATAGTAATCTAATTGAGCGTTCAAGTAAGTATTTTCGGAATCTTTGAACTCAATCGCATCCCCTAAACCTACCTGATATCTGCGGAAGGCTTGATATTGTTGTTCCTTTGCCTGTTGTAACGCAAGTTTTGAAACATCAATACTATCACGAGAATTCATCAAATTGATATAGGCACTTTTAACTTCCAAATACACATTTTGACGTTCTTGTTCGTAATCGGCAACATATTTTCTGTAAGTTGCGGTGTATTCGTCAACCTGTTTTTTCAAATACATTAAATTGATATTTGAATATTGCAACTCTAACCCGAATTGATATCCGTTATCGGAATTCATTTTTCTTCCGCCGTGTTGGTAATTACCAAAAGCATCAATATTAGGAGTGAACGCTCTTTTAGCAGAACGTACATTCATCTCGGCAGCATCCATTCTTTTCTTTGCGGCAAGCAAGGACGGACGAGAGGCTACGGCAATTTCTATCAAATTTTCAAAATTAACATCATATTCTTTCGTATTTAATTCATCTTTTAAAATAACATCGGCAAGTTCAGGAATACCAACGGCATTAGCAAGTTCAACCGAAGCCAATTCAAGAGTATTTTTCGCCTTGATTAGGTTCAATTTTGCTTTTCCTAAGTTATATTCGGCATAAGTAACATCAATTTTTGCCTTTTTACCGATATCATAATATGCCCTTGCCTGTTTTAGTTGAAGTTCGTAATCCTGCACGGTGTTTTCGTAAAC
>CAVKDD010000108.1:0-5433 GCA_963654845.1 Acutalibacteraceae bacterium
GTATAACCCTTTTTCAATCTTTCGAGCTTTACATTCAAACCAAAGACTTTTAATATATCAGCACTTTCTCTATCCATACAATTATGGTACAGTATTATTTTACTTAATAAACAGTATTAAGAATATAATAACTAAGTATTATAATATTGACTAAAGGTTTGAATTTGCTATAATGATTTTATGAAAAAGACTTTTGGATTTACACTGAGTGAAATTTTGATTACTTTGGGCATTATCGGAATTATAGCAGCCATGACGATACCAAGTTTAATTACGACTTACCAAAAGAAGGCTAACGTACAACGATTAAAACAAATGTATAGTCTTCTTTTGCAAGCCTCAACAATGTATGCGGACGAAAACGGACTTGACCTTGGCGGATTTGATACGAACCTTACACCCAAAGATTTTATAGAAAAATATTTTAGCAGATATATGAAAATTTCACATAAATGTTCACCCGTTATGAGTTGCTACAAGAACAAAAAACCTTTGGCAATCGACCGAAAATCAACGGCAAGCCTGCCGCAATATATGGTTTCACTAATAAACGGAACATATCTTGGAGCCAATAAAAACGGATATGCGGGAATGGTATTTTTTATAGATGTAAACGGCGAAGCCCCGCCAAATATGTCAGGACGAGATATTTTTTACTTTTTTCTTGTAAATGTAGATGCAGTAAACGATTCAAATGACGCTTGCACAAAAACAATCCTGAATTTGAAACAAACCGTAAATTCAGGATTATACCCCGGCGGATACGCTGCCTGTAACATGCCATTTTCGGTTTACGATAGAGAAACTTTATTATCTACAAAGCTTCATCGTGGTTGTAATCCAAACGTAACAAACTTAAGTTCCCCGGGTGGAGATGCCTGTGCGGCGGTCATAATGAAGGATAATTGGAAAATCCTAAAAGACTATCCGTGGTAAGTTTTCTTTAATATTTTTTAATAAAACGCAATTTTTACACCTCAATTTACTTTATATAAATAAGGATAATTGGGGGAATTTGAAATGGTATTAAAAGCAAACAACGTATCAGGAGCAAGACCAACCGCAAGAAAACCTGCAACAGCACAAACTCAACGGGTGGCAAAACCTAAAACAAAACCCGTTTCAAGAGAAACTCTTGGTGAGATTTCTCAAAAACAGCAGGAACTTGATTACATCAATGCGGTATTGCGGGAACGTAATCTTAACGATGACGTCGGCAAAGTGCTTCATAAATTTTCAGATTGGGTTTTGAACAAAATAAATCCCGACAACCAAACAACAGATTCAGCATTACTAAAAAGACGTGCAATTTTGCAAAAAGAAATCCGAGCCGCAGGTATAAAAGTCTAAAGCACTATTTTATTAACATGCAATCGCCATAACTAAAGAAACGATATTCATTTTTTATCGCTTCGGCGTAAGCCTTGAATATCAAATCTTTACCCGCCAAAGCACTAACAAGCATTAACAAAGTTGATTTTGGCAAGTGGAAATTCGTCAACAAACCGTCAATAACCTTAAATTCATAAGGCGGATAGATGAAAAGTTCCGAATGGTCTTTGCATGCCTGTATCTTACCGTATTTTTGATAAGCGGTCTCAAGAGTTCTGACCGTTGTAGTACCGACTGCCACCAGTTTTTTGCAGTTTTGTTTTGCTTTATTTATAATATCAGCCGTCTCTTGAGTGATTTCAAAAGTTTCCGAGTGCATTTTGTGGTCAAGAATATTCTCACATTTTACGGGTCTGAAAGTTCCCAAACCAACATTCAAGGTAACATAAGCAATCTCTACGCCTTTTTCCTTCAATATCTGCAAAATTTCTTTTGTAAAATGCAATCCCGCAGTCGGAGCGGCAACCGAGCCTTCATCTTTTGCGTAAACTGTTTGATAACGTTCTTTATCGAATTGTTTTAATTCTTCTGAGGACAATTTTCGCTCAATATACGGCGGAAGCGGAATATTACCGACCTTGTGCAAAATATCAAAAAGATTTTCTTTATATTGCATTTCAATCAGCCATTCACCGTCATCTTCAAGTCTTTCAATCGCCTTAATTTTCAACTCGTCAGAAACCGTAATAATTGTATCGGGTTTGATTTTTTTTGAAGGTCTGATTAAGCAAGACCAAATTTTGTCGTTGTTTTCGTCTTTTCTCTCAAGCAAAAAGACTTCAATTTTCGCACCTGTGTCTTTTGTACCGTACAATCTTGCAGGCATAACTTTTGTGTTATTCAAAACCAACAAGGTGTTGTCGTCCAAATAGTCAACGATATCATAAAAATGTTTATGTTCCATTGTTTGAGTTGCCCTATCAAGCACCAACATCTTTGAATTTTGTCTTTTATCTGCAGGCATCTGTGCAATTAAATGCTCAGGCAATTCATAATCAAACTCTTTTATCTCCATAAAAACTTCCTTTTTTTCATTATTATACAATAAAAAGACTTTAGAATTTACTCTAAAGCCCTTTTATATTTTTTATTTTTTTATTGTTAATTTATTTATTTGCATTTTTAGCATTTTTTAATTCCGCATCATCAACAGCCGCTTTTTTCAATTCGTCTTCTTTTTCCATTTGTTTATTGATTAGAACTGTTTGCAAAATTTGGATTAAGTTACTTGTAATCAAGTACAACAAAACACCTGCAGGGATAGGGATTACAACAAATGTACCGATAATCATCAACGGCATAAATGTTCCCATAGATTTTTGCAACGCTTGTTGAGTAGGGTCTGCGTTTTCTGTTTTATTCATCGCCATCATAACTTTTTGCGAAATTATCATAGTTACCGCAAATAACGCAATCAACAACAGAACATCCCAGTGAAGAGTTTTGTTAATTTGAGTTGTCGGCAAGGTGGCAATCAAATCACCGTCATGTCTTGTAAACGTAATAGTTTCGTTTTCTCTGATATTGCTGTTTGTAACGGTCAATTCAGCCTTTTCAATCTTGTCTAATTCACTGTATTTCATATCAATATGGTCAAGACTTACCGCCAAATCAACATCTTTACCCGGAACTAAATCACCGACAATATCAACCGCTTTTGAAGGGTCTTTAACTTTTACCTTAGTTTTTGTTTTGTCATTCAAATATACAACGGCATTGTTGCCCAAAATGAATTTATCACCTGTAGAAGCACCGATTACACCGTTTTCGGAAATTCCCGCAGTCGCACGCATAGTTGTTGCCAAACTCTTAATAAATAAGAAATGTTGGTCGCCTGCAACTTGAATAAATTGCGGACTGATTAACGCCGAATACAACAAAATGAAGATCGGCATTTGAATAAGTAACGGCAAACAACCGCCCGCAGGGTTGAATTTGTGAGTTTTGTAAAACTCCATCAATTTTTGTTGCATCATTTGCGGGTCTTTTTGATATCTGTCTTGAATAGCCTTGATTTTCGGCTGTAAAGACTGCATCATTTTCATTGAACGCTGTTGCTGAACGTTCAAATGCCACATTGCACCACGCACAATGACAGTCAAAATTATAATTGCTAAGCCATAATTACCGACAAGATGTGCCAGTTTGCTTAAAAACCAAATCGTCCATGTAATAAAATCCACTTTTCTTATCCCTCATCTATACTTTAAATCGGTTAAACCGAGTGTCCTCAGTCAAGTAAATCTTAGCATGAGCAAATTTATTTAACAAGTTAATGTTACCGAAATGTTATATATGGGGATTTTGGAAAAGATTAAAAGTGCATATCAAAACTCGGTGATTTGCCGTTTACACGTTCGTCCTCAATTCTCATTGCCGAACCTATTGTAAAGTTTTGGGCAGAAGTTTTGTTAATCTCAAATGCCACATTGCCGTTGAAAACAGGTTCGTTTTCCTCCAAATATTCAAATAACGGAGTTGCAGGAGCCTTAATTATATCTTCAAGTGTTTCACCTGCCTGTTGAATTGTTCTTTCCGGAACTCTTACGTTCATTCCGAAAGGTTTAAACGGTCTGTTGAATGCGAAATTTGACTCTGCCATTTTTAAATATCCTTATTATTAACTAAGATTACTCTCTATATCGGCAAATTTTTTCAAAAAGTTTAATCTTTTCCTCTCAATATTAACGAATGTAAACTTTTGTTGTGCTATGATTTTGATATGAAGGATTTTGAAGGCTATAAGGAAGAATTAAACAAATGTTCAAAATGCGGACTGTGCGAAACGGTTTGTCCGCTGTTCAAAATTACCCCTAACGATTGCGTAGCAAGCAAAGGCAAGTTTATTATGTTGCACGGGGTCGCAAAAGGGGATTTGAAAATGACGAAAAACATTAACAAATACCTTGATATGTGCCTAAAATGCGGAAAATGCAAGGACTTTTGCCCCGCAAGTATAGATGTTTGCGAGATTTTAGCCGCTGCCAAATATGAATATATGAAAAATAAACAGCTCGGAAAAGTTATAAATTTTCTCGAAAGCCCGCTTATTTTTGACAATATAATAAATATACTTGAAAAATTCAGTCTTCCTTTTAGAAAAAAACTGCCAAATGTGGAAACTTCCCCAAAAACGGTCGCCTATTTCAAAGGTTGCGTTAATAAAGTTTTTCCGCAAAATGATAACGCTATTTTAAAGATTTTCAAAAACACTCAGATAAAAATTCTTGAACCTGATTTCAAATGTTGCGGGATTCCTTTTTTGTCGGAAGGCAATATAAAACGCTATCTTGAGGTTATGCACCACAATTCAAAACTTATGCAAGAAAATAACGCCGACTACATAGTTACGGATTGTGCCTCTTGCCAAAGTACCCTCAAGAATTATGGGGCAAAAACGCCGAATATCGTGAACTGGGGCGATTTAATCGCAAACGAAGACCTCAAATTTGAATTTCCAAAACACATGAAAATAACCTTCCACAAACCGTGCCACTTAGATAACGAAGAATTTTTTGAAAAAATAATCAAGAATTGTACTAATGTTGAATACATAAAAATGGACGGATATGACGATTGTTGCGGCTTTGCCGGAACTTTCGCAATAAAAAACCCGAGACTTTCAAAAGAATTGCTAAATCAAAAAATCGCAAATATAAAAAAGACAGATGCAGATTTTGTTATTACGACCTGCCCGCTATGCCAATTAGGCTTGACGATTGGACTAACGGGTTCAAAAATCAAAGCCCTGAGTCTGCTCGAATTTCTCGCAATGGGGAAATAATTTCAAATTAAAAAGAGCCGTGTTGGAATTTAATCCAACACGACCCGTTTTAACTTATGCCAATTTTCTTAAATCTGCAAGGCTCATTTCCGTATAACCTGATTGCTTAATGAAATCCTTAATCACATTGCCTGTAGCTTTTGCTTTAGGTCTTGCCATTTTGTTCAAATCTGTTAGACTTACTTCGGTATAACCTGATTTATTAATGAAATCCTTAATCACATTGCCTGTAGCTTTTGCTTTAGGTCTTGCCATTT
>CAVKDD010000109.1:0-5426 GCA_963654845.1 Acutalibacteraceae bacterium
GTGTGCTGCGTAGCAAACACGCCCTCGGGAGGACTGCGTTGAGCCGTCCGACCCGCCAAAATCCAAGACAGCGAAGTGACGAAGCAATCCAGTATTATATTTCAACATTGAACACCTACCACAAAGCCCAATGTAGGTCACGGCACTGCCTAACACATAAATTTACGTTGTCGGCGTGGCAACGCCGACCTACTTTGCAAAGAGCTGTATCTCAATCAGGAAGTGGCTTCCAACATGTTGTGCAAGTATGCCCAACCGACAATTACAGCAACAATCCCACAAAGGGGTCACCCTGAACTCATTTCAGGGTCTCTTCATTACGAGATATAACAAGGTTTTTGGACTTAATACTTTGTTTTATATTGATTATGAAAAAGATTCTGAATCACGCACTCGCACTAAATGTGCCTTCACTTCGTTACGCACTCTGCTCGTGCTGTTCAGAATGACATCTTGGCGAGCTTAGCAAGTGATTTGTCATTCTGAAAACTTAGAAAATTTTTGCGATTAAAAAGAGCAAATAAATTTTCTTGTTATTCAGAATCTGTTTATAATTCGTCCAACACCCACATAAAAACAGATTCCAGATCGGAGTCCGGAATGACTATTTGATGAACCTACCAAGTGGTTCATCCCATTAAAAACTTAGAAACTTTTTACAAACGAGCAACATGAAAGACGGCAAGGGCGAATGCCCTTGCCGTCTTCTTGACATTAAATATTTCCGCTGAAATTATTTTTTCATTTCAACTACTGCTTGTGCTGCAGCAAGTTTTGCTTGCGGAACTCTGAATGGTGAGCATGAAACATAATTCAAACCGATTTTGTGGCAGAATTTAACTGAATCAGGGTCGCCACCGTGTTCACCGCAAACACCGCCAACCAATGTCGGGTTAACTGATTTGCCTTTTTCCATTGACATTTCAACCAACTGACCAACACCTTTGGTATCAAGTGTTTCAAACGGGTTAGAAGGTAAGATTTTTTGTTCAACATATCTGTTCAAGAATTTACCTTCCGCATCGTCTCTTGAGTAACCGAAAGTCATCTGAGTAAGGTCGTTTGTACCGAATGAGAAGAATTCCGCATATTCGGCAATTTCATCAGCAGTCAATGCCGCACGAGGGATTTCAATCATTGTACCGAATTTGTAGTCAACTTCAATTCCTTTTTCAGCCATAACGTCTTTTGCAACTCTTACCAAGATTTCTTTTGCAACTTTCAACTCGTTAACGTGACCGATTAACGGAATCATTACCCAAGGTTTAACGTCCAAACCTTCTTTTTTCAAATCACAGCAAGCTTCAAAGATTGCTCTAACTTGCATTTCGTTGATTTCAGGGTAAGTCAAACCTAAACGGCAACCTCTCAAGCCCATCATCGGGTTAGATTCTGACAAGGTTTCAACGATATGTAACAATTCTTCTTTGTGAGAAGCGTCTTTACCTTGAGCCTTCAATGCCGCAACTTCTGCAATCAACATTTCTTTATCAGGCAAGAATTCGTGTAAAGGCGGATCTAACAATCTGATTGTCATGTGGTGGTCGCTGCCTAAAGCCTTGAACATTGCATAGAAGTCAGCGTATTGCATTGGAAGAAGTTTGTCTAAAGCTTCTTTTCTTGCTTCACGAGTACCTGCAATAATCATTTTTTGTACCCAAGGCAATCTGTCAGGATCCATGAACATGTGTTCCGTTCTGCAAAGACCAACGCCTTCAGCACCAAATTTCAATGCGTTTTCGATATCTTTAGGAGTATCAGCGTTTGCTTCAACTTCTAACTCTCTGATTTCGTCAACCCAAGAGAAAAATTTGTTCCAGTTTTCGTCAATTTTTGCATCTACAAGTTTAACAGCACCGTCCATAACGATACCTTTACCGCCGTCAAGAGAAATTACGTCATCTTTGTGGTAAACAGCACCGTCACAACCTGTCAAAGTTTCGTTTGCCAAGTCAATTTTCATGTCTTCGCAACCTGAAACGCAAGGTTTACCCATACCTTTTGCAACAACTGCTGCGTGAGAAGTAGCACCGCCTCTAAGTGTCAAAACACCTTGAGAAACAGCCATACCGTGAATATCATCAGGGCAAGTTTCTACACGAACCAAGATAACTTTTTCACCGGCTTCACCTCTTTTTGCGGCTTCTTCGGTATCAAATACGATTTTACCTACAGCAGCACCCGGAGATGCGTTTACACCTTGTGCAATCTTATGAGCTTCAGCCATTGCTTTTGTATCAAAACATGGCAACAAGATTTGGTTTACTGAATAAGGGTCAACCAACTGAATTGCTCTTTCTTTAGTGATAATACCTTCTTCGCACATATCAACGGCAATTTTAACGGCTGCAGCAGCAGTTCTTTTACCGTTACGAGTTTGAAGAATCCACAATTTACCACGTTCGATTGTAAATTCCATATCTTGAACGTCTTTGTAACCAAGTTCAAGTTTTTTAGCAATATCAACATATTGTTTGTACAATTCAGGCATTTCAGTTTCCAATTCTGCGATTGGTTTTGGAGTTCTGATACCTGCTACAACGTCTTCACCTTGAGCATTTGTCAAGTATTCGCCGTAGAATTTGTTTTCACCTGTTGCTGGGTTACGAGTGAAAGAAACACCTGTAGCACAATCGTCACCCATGTTACCGAATACCATTGTTTGAACGTTAACCGCAGTACCGAAGTTGTGGTCGATTTTGTTCATGTTTCTGTAAGCAACGGCACGAGGAATATTCCAAGAACGGAATACCGCTTCAATCGCTTCTTGTAATTGTACGAACGGATCTTGCGGGAATTCTTTTCCTGTTACTTCTTTAATTACGTTTTTATAAATAGGAATAAGTGATTTCCAACCTTCTGCTGAAATTTCAGTATCAGATTTTACACCTTCTCTTTGTTTAACTTTTTCAACTTCTGATTCAAAGTATTTTTGTCTGTCCATTTCCCAAGCTACAGAACCGAACATAGTCAAAAATCTTCTGTATGAATCATAGCAGAATCTTGGGTTATTAGTTAATTTAACCATTGCTTCAACGGTTTCATCGTTCAAACCTAAGTTCAAAATTGTTTCCATCATACCGGGCATTGAAACTCTTGCACCTGAACGAACTGAAACCAATAACGGATTAGTTTTGTCGCCAAATTTTTTACCTGCTTGTTCTTCAACAACATGCAAAGCGGATTTAACTTCATCCATCAAACCTGCAGGCATTGAATTACCGTTGTTAATGTATTCCATACAAGTTTCTGTAGTAATTGTCAGTCCCGGAGGTACCGGCAAACCCAGATTTGTCATTTCAGCAAGGTTGGCACCTTTACCACCAAGAAGATTACGCATATCTGCATTACCTTCTTTAAATAGCCAAACTCGTTTTTCTGTCATAATTTTTTCTCCTTTATATGTTAAGCTTAAATTGATAAACTCCGTTCGTATTTTATCACAAACATGAGATTTGACAAAGTTTTGACCTCATTAACTTAACGTATTTTTCGCAAATGTTATTATTTTCTTAATAAAATTGTTAAGAAGCCAAAATTTGTTATAATTAAAGTATGGAAGATTTTGATAAAAGTGCATTAACGGACATAAAAAAGAAAGTCAAAGATAAGCTAAACACAGCAGACCTTTACACTTTTAAAGGTACGGTATCAAAGCTTTTGGGTTTGACCGTTGAGGTTAAACTTCCGGGCCTGAAAATCGGCGATTTATGCTATATTGAAAACTTTGCGGGGGAACAAAAACCTGCCGAAGTTCAAGCCTTCAAAGGGGAAGTTGCACAATTATCACTACTGCTTGACGGTAACGGAATCGGGCAAGGCAGTCTTGTTACAACAACAAGACGTCCTATTACAATTCCTGTCGGGGATTTTTTGCTGGGCAGACTGATTGACCCGTTAGGAAATCCTATTGACGGAAAACCTTTAGACACAACAAACGCACTTTGGAAAGAAATCGAAGGACCACCACCGGGTCCGTTTGAAAGACCGATTATCACGGAACAATTCTCAACTGGTGTTCGTGCGATTGACGGATGTATGACAATGGGTTGCGGACAGCGTTTGGGGTTGTTTGCGGGTTCGGGGGTAGGTAAAAGTACCCTGCTTGGTATGATTGCGAGAAATTCCGATGCTGACGTCAACGTTGTTGCATTAATTGGTGAACGTGGTCGTGAGGTTAAAGAATTTGTTGAAGATGCACTTGGCGAATACGGTATGTCAAAGTCGGTTTTGGTATGCTCAACGGGCGACCAACCGCCACTAATCAGACAAAAAGCACTTTTGACGGCAACTGCCGTTTGCGAATATTTTAGAGATCAGGGGAAAAAAGTTTTCTTGATGACAGATACCGTAACACGTTGTGCAATGGCAGGGCGTGAAGTCGGCTTATCACTGGGCGAACCTCCTACAATGAAAGGTTATCCGCCGTCAATTTTCTCATGGTTACAAAAAGTTTTGGAAAGAGCGGGAAACAGCCCGAAAGGTTCAATTACCGCCCTATACACCGTACTTATGGAAGGTGATGATATTTCAGACCCGATTGTCGATATTGTTCGTGGTATTGTTGACGGTCACATTTTCTTGTCAAGAAAGGTTGCGGAATCTAACCACTACCCCGCGATTGACGTTTTGGGAAGTATCTCACGTTTGATGAGTGCTATCGCCTCCCCTGAACATAAAAAAGCGGCAGGAAAACTGCGTACGATTATGTCACTTTACCGTGAAAACAAAGACTTGATTGATGTCGGCATGTATCAACCGGGGTCGAACCCACGACTTGATACGGCGATTGAGATGATGCCGAAGGTTAACGCCTTTTTACAACAACGAACAGACGACAGCGTAACAATGGAAGGTACGATTAATCAACTTATTGAAATGATGCAAAATGTTGATATTTAAAAGAATGACTATTTGATGAGCCTACCAAATGATACGTCATTCTGAAAACTTAGAAAATTTTTGCGATTGCAATGAGCAAATAAATTTTCTTGTTATTCTTCTTCGGCTTCGCCTACGCATACAGGCTCACACAACTCACCACAGGTTCGTTGGTTCGCTTTGTAACAATCTGTTTGAGAGAATAACGCCGTCGGCGGGGCAACGCCGACCTACTTTTCAAAGTTACTAATTTAAAAGGCGGCTGTTTAATTAGCCGCCCAATAAATCTATTATTTAACTTTTTTTAGAAGCATCAAGAATACTTGCCAACCACAAACCTGCGGCAGCAAAGCCTAAATATTTTGCAGCCATACCTTTAAAAATCATTTTAGAAGCACCTTTCACATTTTTTATATTATCGAAGGAACTCATCATATTCTCTAATTGACCGCTACTCATATTTAAGGAATCTTTAGAAAAGTTAAACAAATCTTTATTCAAACTTTGTTTTAATTGTCTTGCACCAATGCCACACAAGGCAGTAC
>CAVKDD010000110.1:0-5425 GCA_963654845.1 Acutalibacteraceae bacterium
AATATGAACAGACTACACCTTTTATCTGAAATTAAAACCTTGCACCATTAGAATGTATGACATCAAAAAAGAGGTTTGAAACAATTTCTAAACCTCTTTTTACATCTGTTTTATCTTTAATTTTGAATTAAGCCAACAATGCTTCGATAATTTTTGCGTTTGATTCTGCTCTTTTCAAGCTCAAGATATATTTTTCAACTTTCAATTCGATTGATTTATCATTCAATGATACAACGTTTTTATCTTCCAAAGATTCGATATAAGAATTTAAAGTAACCATTTTGTATGCCATAATTTTATCCCCCTTGAGTATTCTGTTTTCATTTCCCTTACATATATATAAAGTATTTTTCGATTGAAAAATTGCATAAATTGTATTCATTTTGTATATATTTTTATAAAAATTTTCGCATAACAAACCGCAACCCCTTGTAATTTAAGAGTTTGCGGAAGTTCATCTGTTGTAATATTTCTTAATAATTATTGTTCAGACATTACTTCAACCATACAATCTTTAGCAACATCAGTTACAAAATCCATATCTTCAGGTTGAATAATCAACGGTGGATTGAAATAAATAACATCCCCGAGCGGTCTTAATAATACGCCTTTTTTCAAAGCCTTTTTGTAAATCTGATAACCGAGCCTTAATTTGCCGTCATAAGGAGTTTTTGATTTTTTATCTTTAACAATTTCAATCGCATTAACAAGCCCGATATGACGAACTTCCCCGACATAAGGCAAATCTGCAAATTTTTCATTAATTATTTTGTTAAAATACTTGCCTTTTTCAACAGCCTTCGGAATAATTTGTTCATCTTTTAAAATATTCAGAACTTCAATCGCAGCCGAGCAAGCAAGCGGATTTCCCGCATAAGTGTGGCTGTGCATAAACGCTTTGCCTTTGCCGTAATCATCATAAAATGCGTCATAAATTTCCTGAGTGGTAACGCAGATTGACATTGGCATATAACCGCCAGTCAAACCTTTAGAAAGGCACATAATATCAGGCGAAACTCCTGCGTGGTCGAACGCAAACATTTTACCCGTCCTACCGTATCCCGTAGCGATTTCATCAGCAATAAGGTGAACATTATACTTATCACACAACGCTCTTAATTTTGTCAAATAAAGCGGCGGATAAATCTTCATACCCGCAGACCCTTGTAACAACGGCTCTACAAGCATTGCACAAGTTTCATCACCATATTTTTCAAAAGTCTTTTCAGCCTGTTCAAAGCATTCACATTGACAGTTGTCACGACATTTACCGTAAGGACATCTGAAACAATCAGGCCCGTTCACCCTCACAACGTCCATCAAAATCGGTTTATAAATCTCGGAATACAAGTCACACGCTCCAACTGATAACGCTCCGATAGTTTCACCGTGATAAGCATCCGTCAATGCCATAAAACGTTTCTTTTGCGGATTTCCCGTTTGTTGATGATATTGAAAACTCATTTTCATAGACATTTCAATAGCGGCAGAACCGTTATCGGCGAAATTAAACTTGCACAATCCCTTAGGTATAACGTCCATCAATCTTTGGCATAAGGTAATCGCAGTTTTATGCGTAAAATTGGCAAAAATAACGTGTTCCAAAGTGTCAAGTTGCTTTTTCATCGCCGCATTAATTCTCGGATTGCAATGCCCGAACAAATTACACCACCAAGACGAAACGATATCTTTATAACAATTTCCGTCAATATCGTACAAATTTATACCTTTTGCGTGGTCAATCACAATCGGCGGCAATGTTTCGTAGTCCTTCATCTGTGAACACGGGTGCCAAATATATTTTAAATCTTCTTCCTGCCAATTCATAAATTTCCTTCTTTCTTTTACAAAACCTTATTCAAAGATTTTCAACAAATCCTCTTGTGAAATATTCAAATCTTTATCACCTTTTTTAACGGTTGCAATAACTTTTACTCCCGTCAAACGCTCAACTTGAGCCTTGTTATCCTCATACATAAAATCGTTTTCAATATAATTATTCAAAATTATACCTCGAATACCAAGCCCCTGAGACTTTGCGTACTCAACCGTCAACAGTACGGAATTAATCGTTCCGAGTCCACCATCTGCGACAATCACAACGTCTAAGCCTAAATTTTTGATAATTTGCGGTAACAAAACGACTTTATCATCGGTAATTACAAACGGACAAGTTATTCCGCCTGCACCTTCCACCACCAAATAATTGTACTTCTCGGTATTTTTTAGAAATTCTGATTTGATTTTATCAGGACAAATCTCAACACCAAGACGATTAGCCGCAAGATGTGGAGAAACCGCTTCTTCAAAACAATAAGTAACGCAATCTGTCGGATTAACCTTTAGACCTGCAGTTTTGACAACAAAATCGCAATCCCCGGGCAGTAAACTTCCGTCAGGATGTTTAATTGCACCGCTTAATGCAGGTTTATAATATCCGCAATCAAAATTCAAATCTCTCATCTTTTTTACGAGCAACCCTGAAACGTAAGTTTTACCGATATCAGTACCTGTTGCCGTAACAAAAACAGCTTTTCTATTCATACTCCGCCTCCAAAAAATAAAAGCGATGACCTTACATCACCGCTTTTATTATATATCAAAATAATCAAATTATTACAAAGTATTTGAAGCTCCGTCAAGAAGATAATCGTAGTGACGAATATCATCATAGTTGTTATCCAACGGTGGCAACGGTTCAACCTGTGGTTGAGGTTGTGGCTGCGGTTGAGGAGCAGGCTGTGGAGCAGGTTCAGGAGTAACAGGCTTGTTACGTTTGCTCAACAAGTTACCCAAATCAGGTTCCAAAGTCAATTCAAAGTGGAATCGACCCATGTGTCTGTGTTGTTCATAAGCATTGTTGATTAGCGGATAGCCCCAATATAAACGAGCACTCAAGTCACCAGGTAATTGGATTCTTAAGCCCATACCAACAGATGCTAGGAAGTAACTTCCGTTATAATAATCTTCACCTACATAAGGGAAAATACCTGCCGTATCAGCAAAGATTGCACCCTTCAAGTAGTTACCGATGAATTTATGATTTACACCGTCTTTTGTAGCAATGTAACGAGGTCCGAGAGGGAACATCAATTCACCGCTGAAGAAGTAACCGCTCTTACCGATTGTTACACCTTCAGAGTAACCTCTAACAGTTGCCAAACCACCAGTTTGGAATTGATCCAAGTAAGGAATGTGTTTGCTGTTCGGAATAACTTGGTAACTGCCACGCAACTGACCGATTATACCGTGTGAGAAATCGTGTAATCTCAAAACACCGCCGGCTAATTTGAAGTAGCTTGACTCACTATCAAAGATAGGGAAAGCCATTTCAGCATTTTGGCTCAAGTACCAAATACCGTATTTGGTATCTTTTCTCAAGTTTACACCCAAATCGAAACTTGTGATTTGGTCGGTATCTTTGATAGGGTCATCAATATGATAACCGTACGCTTGAGAGAACAAGTTTCCTAAGTTAGACCAACTTCTGGATCTCTTGTAGTTCAAAGATGCGTAAGTCTTAAATTCAAAACCTCTTTTTCTTACGATAGGTTGGTCATAGTACAAACTGTACAAATATGAATTACTTTTCAAACCCATCCAGTCATATTGACCATTTTTAACTTTCGCAAAAGTTGATGAGTAAGAAAAACCTATTCTACCGTCTTTTTTGTTAATCGGATAACTGTAATCAAAGAACGGGCTTGTTGCACCTTTTGAGAAGTAAGCACCTGCGGTCATTTGGTCACGGTGGTGGAATAAACTGTCCGCAACGATAGCAGGACCACCTCTTAATTGACCTGTACTTCTACGACCTGCGTTATCCATCATACCGATAAGGTGAAACGGGAAAGTTTCTTGAGCGGTCAACTCAATATCTGTAGTTCCCGGAACAGTACCTGCTTTTAAGTTAGCAGCCAAGTTCACGCCATCGTGGTATCTGTTAAAGTCCAAAACGTCTTGTTCCAAACTTACGATATCGAACAAGTCTCCCGCTTTTTCAGGCATACGTTTCAAAATGTATTTTCCTGAAGTATATTTGTTGTTTACAACGGTAATATTACCGATTTTACTTTCAATAAGTTCAATTTTTAAATTTCCGTCAGAAACGGTTTGCTCGGGCAAATACGCTCTTGCCGTAACAAAACCTTTTTCAGCGTATAAATTGTTAATTGCGTTAATCGCTGATTGAATATCGGGAATTGAAACCTGTCTTCCCACATACGCACCGATTACGCTATTAATTTCATCTCTTGTTAAAATTTGCGAGGGAGACACCTCAATCGAATTTACATATATGCTTGCGGCATTTGCACTGTCATTAACCGCACCTTGCAATCTGTCTTGCGGTGCTGAGTTTAGCATATCATTGTCATTATACTGTTGTTGTTGATTATAATAATCTTCAGAACCTCTAACAGCAGAACCCGGGGTATAAAATCTTTGTTGTTCATACTGGTAATAATCAGATTCACTTTGTCTTCTGTTCTTGTCATAACGCATAATGTCGCTATCGTGAATAGTTGCTCCGCCAACTTCATTACCGATTTCGTTGTAAGCGTGAACAGGAATACTATCCGTTGAATAGCCGTATCCTGAGAAATTACCTGCCGCAGCACCTGTTTGCAAACTTAGAGATTCAGCAGAAGCAACAGCTCCGAATCCTAACATCGACATTGCACCAACTGCAGATAGTGCCAAAACCGCTGTTATTACTCGATTATCTTTCTTAATCATTTTCTTTCCACCTTTAAGCATTATATCTAGTTTTATATCTTATAGTATATCTTATAAGTATATTGTGCTACGACGATTGTCATTAATAAACCGTTTGTTAAATTTTGTTACGGAAATAGTACAAAATTTACACTTCTTCTTATTATACTTACGGATTTATTATACAAAATTTTTTGACATCTGTAAAGTTGTTAAGAAAAAATAATATAAACAGATGATATTTACAAAATTTTATGTTACACTATGCTCTGTAAATAAGGAGATTGATTATGAAAAGAAAGTTAGGTTTATTATCTTTGGTTGCCGCTATGGCTCTTACATTTAACTCAGTTTCTGCAGCAGACTTTAACGTTGCTATCGTTGACGTTCCGCAACTTGTAAGCTCATCTGCTCAAGTTCAAGCTTTGAAAAAGGAACAACAAGCAAAAGCTGAAGAAATGATAAAATTCATTGAATCAGCAAGAAAAGATGTTGCAAATATCTCTGATGCCGCTAAGAAAAAAGCCGCAGAAGACAAATATAACAAAGAATTTCAAGCTAAAAAAGAAAAAATGGACAAGGATTACGCTAACAAACTAAAAGCGATTGATGATTCTATTTCAAAACAAATCACGGAACAAGCAAAACTTAAAGGTTACGACCTTGTTTTGAGCAAAAATATGGTACTTTACGGCGGTAAAGATATCAC
>CAVKDD010000111.1:0-5376 GCA_963654845.1 Acutalibacteraceae bacterium
ACCTTTTTCCATGTAATTTATACAAAAGGGAAAATAAAAATGTTGAATTTTGTCGGTTCGGTTTATCGATATAATAACAACGGAATTTGGAGTAAAACAAGTCTTCAGGAGCAACGTAGACGTAATCTTTGGATGTATGAAAAGTTATCCGAGTTTCTTCAAACCTCTCAAGAAAAAGACATGTTGAAGAAAGTTGTAGAGGAAAGATTTGTTAAAAAAGAGTTACCTCAAAATACTTCTGAGGTTGATGTAAGAGGTAAATATATGGCAGCTGCAACTTCAAGAGCAAATAAATATGCGTTCAAAAAACGTGATTTTTCTTTCAAATCTTTATATACCTCTTTATTTGTCGATAGTGTGGCAGAATCAATCGGATATGTTGAGAAAATTCGCCGTGATATTACCTTGTCAAATCCTATAAAAACAAATGATGACAATATAATGATTGTTATTTCAAAATTAACGACAACGGGCGGTGGGGTTTATTATGAAATAAAAGATATTATTGAAATGTATGATGACAAAAAGGTGTATTTGTTATTTACGGATTTGAAGGATGAAAATGAAATAAACGAAGATGTTTTAGAAGAGTTAAAAGCGTATAAAAATTTGAGATTTGTATTTGGGCAAACAGAAACCGAAAACAAAATTGAAAAATTGTTTGACGAAGTAATTAAAACCGCCCCAAGTAAAATTTATCATTATTTGGGTCATAACAATCTTTATGCTTCTACTTTGCTTCAGTCTGATATGGCTAAAAATATTTGCGTATTTTCATTTGACCACGGTTTTTCACTTGGATTGACGAATTCAAATTATGATTGTTATATTGCGAAAAGACCGTCTGATTATGAAATGTTAAATCGAGTATTTAAAGATAAAGTGATATTTTTACCTTGTTGGAATAAGGATAAGAGCCTGCCGACAGAGTATAAACCGTATAACAAGCATTCAAATTTGATTACTGCATGTGCAAGTGCGAGATTTTATAAATTACAAGGCCGAGAGGACGAAAATTATATAGATTTTGTATTAACTTTGCTGGAAAACACTAAAGGAAAACATGTTCATTTAGGTCCGATTGAGGAAAATATTATGAACGAGATTAAAGCTCAAATGCAGGAACGCAATATTCCTGAGGAAAGTTTTGTTCATATTGAATGGGCTAAAAATATAGTAGAAACCTTGTTGGAAAATAATGTGGATATTTTCCTTGAACCGTTCCCTACAGTATCTTATAAAATTACACTGGAAATTTTGTCGGCCGGGATTCCGATTATTGCAAAGGAAAGCTTATTAAGAATGCAGACGGCGGATTTCTTGCCTTCAAATTCTTTGATGTGGTCTGACAAGGAAGATTTTATTAATAAATTGAAAAATTTAAGTGCGGAAGAGTTGCAGGAGCAGTCAATTTCGGCAAGAAAATATTTTGTTGAAACTCATGATATAAATTTATTAAAACCGTATTTTAAAAATGAAAAATCGTTGTATCTTCCGCAAAAGTCAAAATGTATCGACAATTATGTCTTAGATTGTGAAAATCTTGCGTCAATGTTTGAAGATGAAATCCCGATGTTTATGCTTCCGATAATTAAGAAAAGAAACAAGTTATTTTCCGTATTTAACGGGCAATCGGATAACGGAAAAATGTATAAAATTGTTTATTTATTAGGTGTGAAATGTTCTTTTCGTAATAAGAAAAAAGAGAGAAAGTTTAAACTTGAAAAATTGGATTAAGGAGTAATAAATGAATATAACAGTAATTGGTACAGGATATGTCGGCTTGGTTGCGGGGGCGTGTCTTGCGGATATGGGTAACAGTGTTATCTGTGTTGACAATAACGAAGATAAATTGAACAAGTTAAAGCAGGGAATTATTCCGATTTATGAACCCGGTTTGGAAGAACTTGTTAAGTATAATGTTTCGGAAGAGCGTTTGAGTTTTTCGTCAGACATTGATTTTGCGGTTAAAAATTCTGAGGTTTGTTTTATTGCTGTCGGAACTCCGCAAGGTGAAGACGGTTCTTGTGATTTGCAATATGTTTTGAAGGTTGCCGAACAAATTGCCCAAGCAATGAACGGTTATAAGGTTATTGTTGACAAATCCACCGTTCCTGTCGGTACGGCTCAAAAAGTTACTGAAATTATCAAAAAATACACTTCCCATGAGTTTGACGTGGTTTCAAATCCTGAGTTTTTAAAACAAGGTAACGCTGTTGAAGACTTTTTGAAACCTGATAGAGTTGTAATCGGTTCAAATTCTGACAAAGCAACCGCAATTATGCAGGAAATTTACTCACCGTTTTTCAGAACGGGTAACAGAGTTGTTGTTATGGATGTTAAATCGGCAGAAATGACCAAATATGCTTCAAATTCTTTTCTTGCAACAAAAATATCATTTATGAACGAGATTGCCAATCTTTGTGAAAAAGTCGGTGCTGATGCGGAAATGGTACGAATCGGTATGAGTACGGATTCAAGAATAGGTAACAAGTTCTTATTTCCGGGACTTGGATATGGCGGAAGTTGTTTCCCGAAAGATGTTAAGGCACTTATCAAAACGGGTTCCGAAAACGGTTGCGAAATGTCCATAATAAAATCCGCAGATAATGTGAATAAAAATCAAAGATTGTTATTTATTGATAAAATTAAAAAACATTTTAACAACGATTTGAAAGGTTTGACGGTTTGTGTTTGGGGCTTGGCTTTTAAACCAAAAACCGATGATATGAGAGAAGCTCCTGCAATTACCATAATTAATGAATTGTTATCTTGTGGTGCAACGGTTAAGGCGTTTGACCCTAAAGCGTTTGATAGTGCAAGATTTCATTTTCAAGATAAAATTACTTATTGCAAAAATCAATATGAAGCTCTTGAAAATGCGGATTGCTTATTGCTTTTGACCGAATGGAACGAATTTAGACGTCCTGATTTGGAAAAAGTCAAAGCATTATTGAGAAAACCCGTAATTTTTGACGGCAGAAATCAATATGACTCAAAAAGATTAGCCCAAAAAGGCTTTACTTATTATCAAATAGGAAAATGTTGCGAAGGATAGATATATGATAAAATTTTTAGATTTGGAAAAGGTTAATAATCGTTTTAGAACTGAAATTGATGCAAGATTTAAGGCAATTCTCGACAAGGGTTGGTATTTGCAAGGTGAAGAAAATGAAAAATTCAGCACAAATTTTGCAAAATATTGTGGCACAAAATATTGTCTTGGTGTTGCAAACGGGCTTGATGCTTTGAATTTGATTATCAAGGCGTACGGTTTTGGTGCAGGTGATGAAATTATCGTTCCCGCAAATACTTACATTGCTTCAATTCTTGCAATCTCCGAAAACGGTTGTACTCCGATTTTGGTTGAACCTGATATCAATACTTATAATATTAATCCCGATTTGATTGAAGAAAAAATAACAGACAAAACCAAAGCAATTATGGTTGTTCATCTGTACGGACAAGCCGTTGAAATGGAAAAAATTTGGGCATTGGCTAAAAAATACGATTTGAAGGTTATTGAAGATTCCGCACAGGCTCACGGTGCTTTTTATCAGAGCAAAAGGGTTGGAAATTTGGGCGATGCAAGCGGATTTTCCTTCTATCCGGGCAAGAACTTGGGCTGTATGGGTGATGGCGGTGCTATTACCACTAATGACAAGGATTTGTACGAAAAAGTGAAAGCGATTGCAAATTACGGTTCTGACAGAAAATATCACCATATTTATAAGGGTGTAAATTCAAGATTGGACGAACTTCAAGCGGCCGTTCTTGACGTGAGATTGAAATATCTTGATGAAGATAACAAAAGACGCCGTGAAATTGCAGATTATTATTTGAAAAATATTCACAACGAAAAAATAATTTTAAGAAAACCGTATAGTGAAGAGGCTAATGTTTGGCATATTTTCCCTATCAGAACAGATAATAGAGAGGATTTGCAAAAATATTTGGAAAGTCACGGTATTCAGACAAACATTCACTATCCGACACCACCTCACAAACAAGGGGCATATAAAGAATGGGAAAATCAAAGTTATCCCGTATCTGAAGAAATTCACAGAACCGAATTGAGTTTGCCGATTTCACCTGTTATGAGCGAGGAAGAAGTTAAAAAAGTCGTTGAGGTGTTGAATGAATGGTAGTCAAGGTGATTTTCCGTTAGTTTCGGTTATCCTTCCTGCGTACAATCATGAAAAATATGTTCAAGCCGCAATTCAATCGGTAATCAACCAAACTTACCAAAATATTGAGTTGATAGTTGTCGATGACGGTTCAAAAGATTTGACGTGGCAAAAAATTCAAGAAATGAAACCCGCTTGCGAGGAACGTTTTACAAACGTTATTTTTCAAACTAAAGAAAATGAAGGTACTTGTGCGACATTAAACAGGTTGATTTCTTTGTCAAACGGCGAATATATTTATCTTATTGCTTCTGATGATATTGCAAAACCTCAGGCGATAGAAAAAGAAGTAAGTTTTTTGATTGATAATCCTGATTATGCTTTGGTTGTCGGAGATAGCGAATTTATTGATGAAAACGGCAAAGTTTGTTATTGGGACGAAGAGAAAAATATTGTTTATGACAAATCTCAGGCAAGATTTACAAGTTTTTGCAATTATTTGAAAAGTTGTCGGGATTTCAAATTTACTTCAAGAGAATTTGGGTCTTATCGTACGTTATATCTTGGAAATTATATTCCAAACGGGTATTTAATTAGAAAATCTGTTTTTGAAAAAACGGGCTTGTTCACGAAAGAAGCTCCGCTTGAGGATTATTATATAATGCTGCAAATTGCAAAGTATGCAAAGATGAAATTCTTGGACGAAATTTTGTTTTCTTATCGCTGGCATTCGGGTAACAGTATTAAAAACAGGGTGGTTGCACTTGCGAATGATATGAAAACAAGACAATATGAAGAAAAAATTATTTCAGATATTGACGCTCTTGAAAATCGTGGTGTCTTGGACGATGCCGTTTGCTTTTTACGTTGCAATGTGCAAATGAAAGAATTGAAACATTTGAATAGCGATTTGCAAGACGAGATTTGCCTGATAAAACACAAAAACATGGTGGTTTGGAATTACTATTGCTACAAATTTTTATCAAAAATTTTGCTCGATAGGGCAAGAAAATATTGTCAAATTCAAGCAAAAAGATATCATCGCAAGGTGCGAAAATTAAGAAAAGTCATGGAAAAATAATCTGAAATTTCCTATATTTTTGTTGTCAAATTCTTAATATTTTTGATGTAAAGTTTTCCGGTTGCTGTTTTGTTGTAAAATTCCCCGTTTGTTTGACTTGATAAAGGTTTGGGGCGAATTGTGAGGTTTGTGCGAAGGTTTGAAATTTTTTGATTTTCTACTTGGGGG